>JAKLLM010000126.1 GCA_023150125.1 Zoogloea sp. | reverse complement strand
CGCCCGAGGCGATTCGAGGCCAAAACGGGACGGCACCGCCGAAGAAGGCGGTGATTTGCCGAAGGAATTGAGCCAGATTCGGTCGCGATCATCGTTGCGCGGTGGAATTTACTGAAAAGCTTGGGTTATTCGAGGTGCCCTATAGTCCCTGCCGTCTCACACGTCATGACCACGGGCGGCCACGAGGCTGCCCGTTTTTTTTGCCCATCTCACGGAGTACGCCATGGATTTCCAGACCACCGACCTCTGCGACGCCAACGAAGGCAAGGTTCGCGCCGTCGCCCCGATGTTCCGCAGCTTCGGCGGCAAGCAGCGCTTTGCCGGCCCGATCCGCACCCTCAAGGTTTTCGAGGACAACGCCCTCGTGCGCAGCACCCTCGAGGGCCCGGGCGACGGCTGCGTGCTGGTGGTCGACGGTGGTGGCTCGATGCGCTGCGCGATGGTCGGCGATCAGCTCGCGCTACTGGGCGTCAAGAACAACTGGGCCGGCATCGTCGTTTACGGCTGCATCCGCGACTCGGGCCCGATCGGAGGCATGGAGATCGGCGTCTTCGCCCTCGGCACCCATCCCATGAAGAGCATCAAGAAGGGCGCCGGCGACCGGGACATCCCCGTCACCTTTGGCGGTGTCACCTTCACACCGGGCCACTGGCTCTATGCCGACGAGGACGGCGTGATCGTTTCCGAAAGCGCCCTGCTGTAAAACACGGGCAGTCACGACGCGGCGCAACGATCTTTTGTTTCACCAAACCCAAAGATATTTCACGATACAAAACACGGCAGTTACACGTCTGTTTTTTAAAGACTATTTATTTCTTATGTCTTATATAAGACCTATTGCTGCCGTGCAAAATCTTGCCTATACTGCATTCTATTGATCGTCGTAACGGAAGCGTCTCCCCGACGCACCGTCAGCCGGTCAAACCGCTGAGGTGAGCGCGCAAAATCCGGCCTCCGGGCCGGCGCTTCCGCCCCCAGGTTTTCTCTTCCCCTCAATTTGTAAAGGATGACAGCATGTCTCTGACCCGCGAACAGCAAATCGCCGCCCTGGAAAAAGACTGGGCCGAAAACCCCCGCTGGAAGGGCGTCAAGCGCGGCTACTCCGCTGCTGACGTCGTGCGTCTGCGCGGCAGCCTGCAGCCCGAGTACACCCTGGCCCAGCGCGGCGCCAAGGTTCTGTGGGACAAGGTGAACGGCGGCGCCAAGAAGGGCTACGTCAATGCCTTCGGCGCGATCACCGCGGGTCAGGCCATGCAGCAGGCCAAGGCTGGCCTCGAGGCCGTGTATCTGTCCGGCTGGCAGGTCGCCGCCGACGGCAACACCTCCGAAACCATGTACCCGGACCAGTCGCTGTACGCCTACGACTCCGTGCCGACCATGGTGCGTCGCATCAACAACACCTTCAAGCGTGCTGACGAGATCCAGTGGTCCCGTGGCATCAACCCGGGCGACGCCGGCTTCATCGACTACTTCCTGCCGATCGTTGCCGACGCGGAAGCCGGTTTCGGCGGCGTGCTGAACGCCTTCGAACTGATGAAGAACATGATCGCCGCCGGTGCCGCCGGTGTGCACTTCGAAGACCAGCTGGCTGCCGCCAAGAAGTGCGGCCACATGGGTGGCAAGGTGCTCGTGCCGACCCGTGAAGCTGTCGAGAAGCTGATCTCCGCCCGCTTCGCCGCCGACGTCATGGGCGTGCCGACCCTGATCCTGGCCCGCACCGACGCCGAAGCTGCCAACCTGATCACCTCCGACTACGACGAGAACGACAAGCCCTTCCTCACCGGTGAGCGCACCCAGGAAGGCTTCTACCGCGTCCGTAACGGCCTCGAGCAGTCCATCTCCCGTGGCGTGGCCTACGCCCCCTACGCCGACCTGGTGTGGTGTGAAACCGGCGTGCCCGACATCGGCTTCGCCCGCGAATTCGCCCAGGCCGTGCTGGCCGCCTGCCCGGGCAAGCTGCTGTCCTACAACTGCTCGCCGTCCTTCAACTGGAAGAAGAACCTGAACGACTCCCAGATCGCCTCCTTCCAGGAAGAGCTGTCCGCGCTGGGCTACAAGTATCAGTTCATCACCCTGGCTGGCATCCACGTCAACTGGTACAACACCTTCAAGTTCGCCAAGGCCTACGCTGGCGGCGAAGGCATGAAGCACTACGTTGAAATGGTTCAGGAACCGGAATTCGCCGCTCGCGAAGACGGCTACACCTTCGTGTCCCACCAGCAGGAAGTCGGCACCGGCTACTTCGACGAAGTGACCACCGTGATCCAGGGCGGCTCCTCCAGCGTCAAGGCCCTCACCGGCTCCACCGAAGAAGAGCAGTTCCACTAAGACCCGGATCGCCGGTTTCCCTCACCGGCACGCTTGGTTGAGAAACCCCCGCGGGTGCAAGCCCGCGGGGGTTTTGTTTGTTGCAGCGCAAAACGAGTGCGAGGCGCAGGCTAGAATGCCGGTTTAGTCGCCCCCGTCCGCCCATGCAATCCCTCTGGATGATAGTCGCCAGCCTGCTGTTCGCCTGCATGGGCGTCTGCGTCAAGCTGGGTTCGGCCCATTTCTCCACCGGCGAACTGGTCTTCTACCGGGGCTTCGTCGGGCTGCTGCTGATGGCCCTGCTGGCCCGCTGGCAGGGCACCCCCTACCGCACGCCTCACTGGCGCCGGCAGCTCTCCCGCGGCCTGTCCGGCACCGGGTCGCTGATGTGCTATTTCTTCGCCCTCGGCGCCCTCTGCTCGCCCTGTGGTTCCGCGAGCCGGTCGGGCGCAGCCTGTTCGGCGCGGTGGCCCTGGGTTTCGTCGGGGTCGTGGTGCTGCTGCAGCCCACGCTACAGCCGGAACAATGGCTGGGGGCCGTCGCCGGGCTGGGCTCCGGCATCGTCGCCAGCCTGGCCTACATCAACGTCCGCGAGCTCGGCCGCCTCGGCGAACCCGAAGCCCGCACCGTGCTCTGGTTCTCCCTGATCACCAGCCTGCTCGGGCTGCCCTGGGCGCTGTCGTCCGGCACACTCCACGGCCCGAGCCCCGAAGGCGCGGCAATCCTGCTCGGCGTGGGCGTCTTCGGTGGCTGCGCGCAGCTCGCCATGACCCGCGCCTATCGCTACGGCAAGACCGTCGTCGCCGCCAACCTGTCCTACAGCACCGTGATCTTCTCGAGCCTCTTCGGTGTCGCCCTGTGGGGCGAGGCCCTGCCGCCGAGCTCGCTGATCGCCATCGCGATCATCATCGCCAGTGGCGTGATGGTCTCCGTCGCATCGCGGAAACCCGCACCAGCCATGGACGCCGACTGACGCCACGGCCGGCGGGGCTGCTACACTGGCGGCATCCAGTCAGCACAGAAGGGAAGCGACGATGATCACCACCGATACCCAGGAAAGCCGCATCAACGTCATCGTGCTCGGCGAGTTCACCCTGGCCGACTTCAAGGAGTTCGAGGAAGTCGTCATGAAACTCGAGAGCGCCGTCGATCTGTTTGTCGATCTGCGCGAGATGAACGGCTTCACCGTCGACATGGCCCTCGAGGAGATCCGCTTCGCCCGGGCGCACCCCAACGACTTCGCCCGCATCGCGGTGCTCACCGAAGACCAGTGGGTCAGCTGGAGCGCCTGGCTGTCGCAGATCTTCCTGAACGCCGACGTGCGCGTCTTCGACGACGCCGACGATGCCGAGGCCTGGCTCGCCGGCTCCGAATCACCGGTTGCCTGAGGAGCCCCCGCCGTGCAGCGGCCCTTCACCTGCCTCATCAGCGCCCAGGAACTCGCCGAATCCGCCACCCCGTCGTGGCGGATCTTCGACTGTCGCTTCCGCCTCGCCGACCCCGGCTTCGGCAAACGCGCCTACGCCGAGGGCCACCTTCCCGGCGCAATGTTCCTCGACCTCGAAGAAGACCTGTCAGGCCCGGTTTCCGGCCTCAACGGCCGCCACCCCCTGCCCGACCCGCAGCTCCTGGCCGCCAAGCTGGGCAGCCTCGGCGTGGGGCCCGACACCCAGGTCGTCGCCTACGACGACACGGGCGGCATGTTCGCGGCCCGCCTGTGGTGGCTGCTGCGCTGGCTCGGCCACAGCCGGGTCGCCGTGCTCGACGGCGGCCTGCAGGCCTGGGCGGCTGGCGGAAAGCCCGTCGACACCGCCCTGCCCGAACCCCTCGCCTGCCACTTCGAAGCCAGCCTGCAGCGCGACATGAAGGTGAACGCCGATTACGTCCTGAGCCACCTCGACGACCCGGAAGTCCTGGTCATCGATGCCCGCGCCCCCGACCGTTTCCGGGGCGAGAACGAGACGCTGGACCCGGTCGGCGGCCATATCCCTGGCGCCATCAACCGCTTCTTCCAGGACAACCTTGGCGCCGACGGCTGCTTCAAGCAGGCCGCCGTGCTGCAGGAAGAGTTCGGCAAGCTCATCAAGGGGGGCGACGCCCACAAGGTCGTGGCCCAGTGCGGCTCCGGCGTCACCGCCTGCCACAACCTGCTCGCCATGGAGGCTGCCGGCCTCGACGGTGCCCGGCTTTACCCCGGCTCATGGAGCGAATGGTGTGCCGACCCGGCGCGCCCCATCGCCACCGGCCCCTGAAAACATCAACGGCCCCAGACGGGGCCGTTGATGCGAGAGCCGCCGGGGAATCAGCCCCGCCCGAACATCGCCGCGAGGCCGGCCAGCGCATCGCCCAGATCGGCGCCGCCGGCGGCAGGCAGCTGACCGCCGGGGGTCAGGCCGTCGATGACCTGCGGCAGCAGATTCGCCAGGTGGCCGGCGACCTGCTCGCTCGGCATGCCGAGCTGCGCCGCCATGTCGCCGAGCGCCGAATTGCCAAACACCTGCCCGATCTGCTCGGCGCTGACCGGCAGATTCTGCCCCGTGCCAACCCACGAGTTGGCCTGCTCGGCCAGGCCGGCCTCGCCGAAGCGCGCCACCAGACCGCCGAGGATCCCGCCCAGATCGAGCTGCCCCCCTTGAGCCGCCACACCGCCCTGGCCCTGGAGCAGGCTCATCGCCAGCTGCAGCAACAGCGCCTGGCCTGCGCCACGGCCCTGCTGCTGGCCATCGCCGCCAGCCAGAGAGCCCAGCACCTGCCCTGCCAATTGATCGAGCAAACCCATGATCTTCCTCCGATGAATGCCAAAAAAGTAAGCTGCCCCACCAGGATCTCCCCGATGCGGCAAACCTTTTTCACTTTACCCGCGGAGAGGCCAGCGTGGCGAAGTTTTGCAGAATCTGACCACATCCCCTCGCCCGGTTAGAATCATGCTTTTGGCTGCAGGCTCATCATCATGACCCAGGACGAACTCAAACAACAGGCGGCCCTGCGGGCCCTCGATTACGTGATCGACGGCACCGTCGTCGGCGTCGGCACCGGCTCGACGGCCAACTTCTTCATCGACGGGCTGGCAGGCATGAAGGATCGCATCGTCGGCGCAGTCGCTTCCTCCGAAGTCTCGGCGCGCCGGCTCGCCGGCCACGGCATCCGCCTGTTCGACATGAACGACGTGGACGACATCCCGGTGTATGTGGATGGCGCCGACGAGATCGACGGCGGCCTCGCGATGATCAAGGGTGGCGGCGGCGCCCAGACCCGCGAGAAGATCGTCGCCGCGGTGGCCCGCAAGTTCGTCTGCATCTGCGACGCCAGCAAGCGGGTCGAGCGCCTCGGCCGCTTTCCGCTGCCCGTCGAGGTGATCCCGATGGCCCGCGCCCAGGTCGCCCGCGAACTGGCCCGCCTGGGTGGCCGGCCGGTGCTGCGCGAGGGCTTCGTCACCGACAACGGCAACCTCATCCTCGACGTGCATGGTCTCTCCATCACCGACCCGGTGGCGCTCGAGACGGCCATCGACGGCATCGTCGGCGTGGTGACCAACGGGCTGTTCGCCAAGCGCGGCGCCGACGTGCTCCTGCTCGCCACGCCGGGCGGGGTGCAGACTTTCGAGCGCACTTGAAACAAAACCGTCATCCAGCCCTGTTAACCTGCAAAGCTTGTCAGCCCTGAGGCCCCGCTTTCACCATGAACGAGCACACTTCCAAGAAATTTGACGCCGAACTCGAAGGCATCCGTACGCGGGTGCTGCAGATGGGCGGCATGGTTGAACTGCAGATCGTGAAGGCCATGGAAGGCCTCTCCGGCGGCGACCTGCTGCTGATCGACCAGGTGATCGAGAACGACAACCGGGTCAACCTGCTCGAGATCGAGCTCGACGAAGCCTGCAACCAGGTGATCGCCAAGCGCCAGCCCACCGCGGTCGACCTGCGGATGGTCAGCACCGTGCAAAAGACCATTACCGACCTCGAACGGATCGGCGACGAAGCCAAGAAGATCGCCAAGACGGCCAAGCAGCTCCACACGGCCACCTCCAACTTCATGCCGCAGATCCGCCTCGGCCACATCGCCGATGCAGTCGTCGACATGCTGCGCACGGCCCTCGACGCCTACGCCCGCCTCGACACCATCTCGGCGGCCCAGGTGGTCCGGCACGACAAGGAGGTGGATGCCGAGTTCAAGGGCATCATGCGCCAGCTGATCACCTACATGATCGAAGACCCGCGCACCATCTCCCAGGCCATCGAGCTGATGTTCGTCGCCAAGTCGGTCGAGCGCATCGGCGACCACGCCAAGAACATCGCCGAGTACGTGGTGTACATGGTCAAGGGCCGCGACGTGCGCCACACCAGCCTCGAAGAGATCGAGCGCGAAGCCACCCGCTGAACCGCGCGTTTCTGGCATACGAGGGGACGGCACGCCGTCCCCGCTTTTTTTGTGCGCGGCGCAGGGGCACACCTCGCGCACCACCGGCCGATGACGCCAGCCGGCAGCGGGGCTGCTAGAATCCGGGGCTCAATCCGTTTCAGCCGGACGCCATCACCGCCATGCCGCTCAAGTTCGAACTCCTGCAGGCCGACGACTATTCCCGCTACCTCCTGCGGGGCCGGACGGACATCCTCTTCAACCTGCGCGGGCTCATCCAGAAGCGTGCGATGCTGTCGGCCTTCATCGACGCCAGCGCCGACTCCTTCCTCACCGCCATCGTCGCCCTGTCCGCCGACGAGAACCAGCTGGTGCTCGACGCCGCCAGCGACGAGACGATAAACCGCCGTGTCGAGGCCGCCGAGCAGCTGATCTGTGTCACCCAGCTCGACCGCATCAAGGTGCAGTTTGCCGCGCGCGGCATCCAGCGCATCCAGCACGAAGGCCACGACGCCTTCCGCGTGCGGGTGCCCGAGGTCATGCTGCGCCTGCAACGCCGGGAATACTTCCGCCTCACCGCCCCCAGCGCCCACAGCCTCACCTGCCTGATCCCGATGACCATCGGGGGCGAGCAGCGCGAGATCTCGGTCGAGGCCAGCGTCCTGGACATCAGCGGTGGCGGCCTCTCCATCACCATTCCCTCCGAAGGCATGCTGGTCGAGCCCGACATGGAGTTCGGCAACTGCCGCCTGATGCTGCCCGAAACCGGCGCCATCGTAACCTCGCTGCGCGTCCGCAACCTCTTCCGCATCACCAACCGCGACGGCAGCATCACCCTGCGCGCCGGCTGCGAGTTCACCCACCTTTCAAGCGCCATGGCCTCGACGATCCAGCGCTACATCCTGAAGGTCGAACGCGAACGCAACGCCCGCGAACGCATCCGCTGAAGGCGTTCCCCAGACAGCACAAAGCCGGCGATCGCCGGCTTTTTTATTACTGACCTCAGGCATAAAAGCATTCAGGAATCGTCGCGAGCGGCCAGAGGTCGCAACGAGGAGCGGAAACGTACAAGCGTACGTTGAGCACCGGAGTTGCGAGATCTGGCCGCGCAGTAGATTCCTGAAGGCTTTTCAGACGGACATGTTCATCATGTCTTGGTACGCCGTGACCAGCTTGTTGCGCACCTGCACCATCTGCTGGAAGGACAGGCTGGCCTTCTGCAGGTTCACCATCACATCCTGAAGGTTGACGTTCGGGTCGCCGGCCGAGAAACCCTTGGCCATTTCCTGGGCCTGCATCTGGGCGGAGCTCACCTGGTCGATGGCCGACTTGAGCACCTCGCCGAAATCGGTGCCGCCTGCGGCGCCCGGGGCCTGGGCAGGCTTGCCCGCGGCCACCTGCGAGGTGGCCCGCAACTCCGACAACATCTGCTCGATTCCGCGGGTATCCATGGTCCGGCTCCTTTTTCTCCACTATAGCAGAGCAAGCGACGTGCCAAGCAGAACAAGGACGCGTCAACCAGAGAACAAGCCCTCCTCACGGTACTGCTGGAGCTTGTAACGCAGGGTGCGTTCGGAGATGCCGAGCTGCTCCACCGCGCGTTTGCGCGATCCGCCGACCTCGCGGAGCACTTTCAGGATGTGCTCCCGCTCGAGATCCTTCATGTTGGCGGGGCGCTCGGCGGGCGTCAGCGCAGCCGGTTCTTCGGCAGGAATTGCCGGCTCGGCGGCAAAAACCGCCGGCAGCAGCGGCGCCGGCAAGGGCGCGCGGAGCGGCTCGCCGTTCCAGTGGGGCAGGCACAGGCGGATCGTCTCGGGCGAAACCGCCTGCCCGCTGCTGAGGATCAGCGCCCGCTGTACGGTGTTCTCGAGCTCGCGCACGTTGCCCGGCCAGTGATAGGTGACGAGCACCGCCTCGGCCTCGGGGGAAAGCTGCGCGCTGCGCCGCAGGCGGGCCCCGTGGAGCAGGGCAAAGTGCCTCGCCAGCGGCACGATGTCGCCCGGCCGCTCGCGGAGCGACGGGATCGCCAGCGGAAACACGTTGAGGCGGTAATACAGATCCTCCCGGAAACGCCCCGCGGCAACCTCCTTGGCCATGTCCCGGTTGGTGGTGGCCAGCACGCGGATGTCCAGCGGAATGGCCTTCTTGCCGCCCACCCGCTCCACCTCGCGCTCCTGCAGCACGCGCAGCAGCTTGGCCTGCAGGCCGAGGGGCATCTCGGAGATCTCGTCGAGGAGCAGCGTGCCGCCCTCGGCCTGCTCGAACTTGCCGGCCTGGGCGGTGGCGGCGCCGGTGAAGGCCCCCTTCTCGTGGCCGAAGAGGGTGGCTTCGAGGAGGGTGTCGGGGATCGCCGCGCAGTTGATGGCCACAAAGGGGCCGCGCTTGCGGGGCGAGTGCTCATGCAGGTAGCGGGCAAAGACCTCCTTGCCGGTGCCCGACTCACCGGTGAGCAGCACCGTGGCGTCAGTCTCGGCGACCTTGTCGGCCAGGGCCAGCAGCTTGCAGGTGTGGGGGTCGGCGGCGATCATCCCGTCGTGCTGGCGGGTCACCGCGTAGCGCCGCACATGCTCGAGCAGCACCTTGGGCTCGAAGGGCTTCATCAGGAAGTCGCAGGCGCCACCGCGCATGGCATCGACGGCCTTTTCCACGTCACCGAAGGCGGTCATCAGCAGCACCGGCAGCTGGGGCAGGCGCTGGCGCAGTTCGGCCAGCAGCTGCAGGCCATCCATCGGCTGCATCTTCAGGTCGGAGAGAACCAGGTTGAAGGCCTGCTTCTCGACTTCGGCCAGGGCGGCCGGGCCATCCCCCACCCCGGTGACTGCATGGCCGGCCACTTCGAGGGTCAGGCACACGGCGTCGCGCAGGGGGGCGTCGTCTTCGACAACGAGGATCTTGAGGGCTTCTTCGGGCATGGGGTGTCTCTCTGTTACGGGTGCTGTCGGGCGTCAGGCGCCCATGGCGAGGGTCAGCGTGAAGGTGGTGCCGCGGCCGGGCTCCGAGTCGATCCGGATGTCCCCGCCGTGGGCCCGCGCGACCCCCCGCGCGATCGCCAGGCCCAGGCCTGTGCCGTCGTGCCGGGTGGTGAAGAACGGCTCGAAAAGCCGTGACTGAAGGGCCGGCTCGATGCCGCGGCCGTTGTCGGACACCGCAAATCGGGCCAGCGGGCCGTCTAGGCTGGCTTCGAAGTGGATGGTTCCACCGGCATCCAGGGCCTGTACGGCGTTTTCCAGCAGATTGGTGAGGGCGCCGGCGACCGCCTTGCGATCGCCCACCACGCGGGTGTCGCCGCAGTCGCAATCGGCGCTGAAGGCGATGCCCTTGGCGCGGCTCAGGGGCTCGACGGTCTGGGCCAGCTCGGCCACCAGCTCACAGATGGCGAAGGGCTCGCGGCCGAGGGTTTCGCCGCGGGCGAAGAGCAGCATGTCGCGGATGAGTTTCTCGAGGTGGCGCAGGCGCTCCATCGCCCGGCTGCCGATGCGCTCGCGGTCGGCCGGGCCCATTTCCTGCTCGACGAGGGTGGCGGTGTAGAGCAGCGCCGCCGCCAGCGGAGTGCGCAGCTGGTGGGCCAGCCCGGCCACCATCTCGCCCATCGCGGCGAGGCGCTCGTTGCGCTCGGCGGCGAGGCGCATCTGATGGGCCTCGGTCACGTCGCCGAGGAGCACGATGTGGCCTTCGCCGGACTCGAGCGGCGCATCGACCCGGCTGACCCGCCGCACGGCCCCGTGCATCTCGAACTGCCACTCGCCCGGCGTCTCGGTGGCGGCCAGGCGGGCGGCGCAAAAGTCGGCCCAGTCGACGCCGGCCAGCCCGGCCTCGAACATCGCCTCCACCGCCCGGTTGGCCTGCACCACGCGGCCGTCCCGGTCGAGCACCACGACGCCGGCCGGCAGCGCGCCCATCAGCACGCTGAGGCGCTCGGTCAGCTGGGCGACCTGGGTCTGCAGCCCGGCGTAGGCGCCGGTGAGGGCCTCCGAGGCTTCGCTGAACTGACGGAAGGCTTCGGCCAGTTGGCGGGCATCGAGACGTTCGTCGGTGGCGGGGAGAGTCATGAATGGGCGAGGATGAAATTCACCGCTTCGCAGCTTAGGCCTGCCCGGCAAAGCACAAGGCGGCAAATAGGCGGCAAAAAGCGCCGCTAATCCTGCCGCCGGAAACCCGTCACCGCGGCCAGAATGCGTGCATCCGAAATAGGGGGAATGTTTCCATGGCAGCAGAAGACGCCGCCGCTCCGGTACCGCCCGCCTCACCCTTCGCGCAGGTGCTGGAAAACATCCGCAATCTGTCGCAACGCCAGAAGATCGCGGCCGGCGCGGCGCTGGCCTTTGCGATTGCGCTGGTGGTCGGCGTGATCCTGTGGAGCCGCCAGCCCGACTACGCCGTGCTGTTCTCCAACCTCGCCGAGAAGGACGGCGGCGCGGTGGTGGCCAGCCTGCAGCAGCAGAACGTTCCCTACAAGTTCTCCGACAACGGCAACGCCATCCTCGTGCCCACCAACCAGGTCCACGACCTGCGCCTGCGCATGGCCGCCCAGGGCATCCCGAAGGGCGGCCTGGTGGGCTTCGAGCTGATGGAGAACCAGAAGCTCGGCGTTTCCCAGTTCCACGAGCAGGTCAACTTCCAGCGCGCCCTCGAAGGCGAGCTGTCGCGCACGATCTCGGCCATCTCCAGCGTGGCCGGCGCCCGCGTGCACCTGGCCATCCCCAAGCAGACCGCCTTCCTGCGCGACGAGCAGAAGCCCACCGCTTCGGTGATGGTCAATCTTCACACCGGCCGCGCCCTCGACCCGACCCAGCTCGCCGGCATCGTGCACCTGATCGCCTCCAGCGTGCCCCAGC
>JAKLLM010000125.1 GCA_023150125.1 Zoogloea sp. | reverse complement strand
AGTCGTCGCCGTAGGCGAGGGGCTGCAGCCAGGGCGCGTCGCGGAGTCTGTCCTGAAAGGCGGAGCGTTCTGATTGCCGGCACAGGAAAACGTGGTGGGGTGCCACGTCATCGAGGGCGGCTTTGGCCCATTCGATCAGGCGCGCGAAGTTGGGGTCGTTGACGGTGTCGCCGCAGCCGACGAAGAGCAGGGTGCGGCCCTGGGCCAGACTCCGCAGCACGGTGCTCGCGTGGGGATCGTCCCTGACCTGCAGATAGGACGCCAGACCGAGGACGACGGAGTCGGGCTCTTCGTAGACGCCGTGCAGGTGGAGCACCGCGTCGGGGCGGGTGTTACGCAGTACGTCGGTCACCACGTCGGCCTGCCGCCAGGTGACGGGACGGCGGCCGGTGGCCTGCTCGATCAGGGTGTCGTAGTTGAGCGTGGCGATGAGGCCGCCGAGGGCCTGCAGGGCGTCGATCAAGGCGGGGGCCTGCACTTTGAGCTGGCCGATGCTGTCCTTCAGCCAGCCGCGGAAGGTGCCAGGGCTTTGGCCTCGCAGGCGTTGGGAGACGGTTTCGGCGGCCGTGATGAGCAGGTCGGTTTCACCTAGCCTGAGTTGGGCCGTGAGATGGTTTGCGACCTCGGGGGTGATTGTCCCGCGGTCTGTGCAATGGGCGATGCCGTGGCCGAGCAGCCCGGTCCAGGTCGCCACGTGGTGACCGGCGATCTTCGGGTTGCCGGAGGCGGCCACCGATACGCCGGTGCCGGCGATCACCACGACCCGCCCGGCGGCGATGTCGTCCTTGAGTTTGTCGATGAGGGTGGCGTTGCCCATGGCCGGGTTTCCTGATGCCTGCTGTGCGAGCCCTGACTATACCGCACGGGTATCGACGCTCCCGAACGCTTCGGCCGGCGCCGCCAGACCCCCCTGTCCCCCCTTGGCAGGGGGGGGCCGCGCTCCACACTCGTCACGCCCTCCGCCCGCAGCCGAACCGTGCTCGGCCAGCCGCTCCCTCCCCTGACAAGGGGAGGGCCGGGGAGGGGTTGGACGCGGGCTGAGTGTCGACTCGCGTCCGTTGGCCGGAGCCTCGGGTCACCCCCACCCCCAAAAAAACACCCCGCACACCATAGGCGGGCGGGGTGGAAGCGAGAGAGGTGTTGCGCCGGGAGGCGTTCCCGGGTGCTGCAGTCGATCGTGTGGAACAGGAGCGCCGATTGTCGCCGGGGCGCCTCGATTGATAAATGCGCCGGATTCGCCAACACTGTTTGCCTTATCGAAACAATTGAAGGCTCACCGTGGATCGTTTCCAGGCCATGCGCCTGTTCACCCGCATCGTCGAGCTGGGCAGTTTCAGCCGGGCGGCCGAGAACCTGGGCCTGCCGCGGGCCTCGGCGACGCAGATCATCAAGCAGCTGGAGGCCCAGCTGGGGGTGCGCCTGCTCCAGCGCACCACCCGCCAGGTGCGCACCACCCTCGACGGCGACGCCTACTACCAGCGCTGCGTGGCGATCCTGGCCGACATCGACGAGATGGAGTCGTCCTTCTCGCTGGCGGCCGGGCAGCCGCGGGGGCGCATCAAGGTGGATCTGTCGGTGTCCTTCGGGCGGCTGGTGATGATCCCGGCGCTGCCGGATTTCTGCGCCCGCTACCCGCAGATCCAGGTGGAGGTGAGCGTCACCGACCGCCAGATCGACCTGATCCGCGAGGGCGTGGATTGCGTGATGCGCATCGGCGAGCTGCGCGATTCGTCGCTGGCGGCGCGCCGCCTCACGACCCTGCCCCAGGTGTGCTGCGCGAGCAGCGCCTACCTGGCCCGCCACGGCACGCCGCAGCGGCCGGACGAACTGGCCGGGCACCGGGCGGTGGACTACCAGTCGGCCTCCACCGGCAAGTCGATCCCGTTTGAATTTACCGTGGATGGCCGGGTCGAGGCCCACAGCCTGCCCTACACGGTGGCGGTGAACAACGGCGACGCCTACGTGGCGGCCTGCGAGGCGGG
Organism: Zoogloea sp.; assembly: GCA_023150125.1. Classification (GTDB taxonomy): domain Bacteria; phylum Pseudomonadota; class Gammaproteobacteria; order Burkholderiales; family Rhodocyclaceae; genus Zoogloea. The sequence continues at coordinate 6,879 of JAKLLM010000125.1, read as the reverse complement.
CTTCGGGATCATCCAGGTGCCGGCTTACCACGTCACCCGCCAGCTGGCGGCGGGCACCCTGGTGGAGGTGCTGGCGGGCTTCCGGGCGCCGCCGCTGCCGCTCACGGTGCTCTACCCGCAGAGCCGCCAGCTGTCGCCGCGGGTGCGGGTGTTCATCGACTGGCTGGCCGAATTGTTCGCCGATCCCAAACTGTGATGTCCGCCGGGCGTGGTTTATCGCCGGCACGGCGGCCCCTAGAATGGCGCTTTGCCGCGCTGCGGCATGATCGCCCCCCGCCCCCGGAGCCCCCTTGTTCGAGATCCTCGCCATCACCGGCCCCATCTTCCTGCTCATCGGTGCCGGCTATGCCGCCGTGCGCGCCGGCCTGCTGAGCCGCGGCGACATCCGGCCGCTGGGCACCTTCGTGGTCAATTTCGCGCTGCCGGCGATGCTCTTCAAGACCATGGCCGAGCGCCGCCTCGACGAGGCGCTGCACTGGGACATGGTCATCGCCTACGGCCTGGGCTCGCTGCTGATGGTGGCGCTGACGCTGGGTTTCGTCTGCCTGGTGCAGCGCCGCGACCTGCTCACCGGGGCGGTGTTCTCGATGGGCACGGCGATGGCCAACAGCAGCTTCGTCGGTTTCCCGATCGCGCTGCAGCTGTTCGGGTCGCAGGCCGGGGCGGCGCTGGCGGCCTATGCGGTGGTGGAGAGCGTGGTGATGTTCCCCTTCCTGTACGTGCTGGGCGACGCAGCGGCGAGCGGGCGCCAGCCCTTGCCGGTGCTGCTGCGCAGCATCGTCGAGCGGCTGGTAAAGAACCCCTTCTTGCTGAGCCTCGCGGCAGGGGCCGCGTGGGCAGCCAGCGGCGTGGCGATGCCCGAGCCTATCAGCCGGGCGGTGGGCATGCTGGCGTCGACCTCGGCGCCGGTGGCGCTGTTCTGCATCGGCGGCACCCTGGCCGGGCTGAGCCTGAGGGGCATGGGCGGCGACATCGGGCTGCTGGTGGCGGGCAAGCTGCTGCTCCACCCGCTGGCAGTGTTTGTTGCGCTGCTGGCCTTCCCGGTGGCCGATCCGCAGATGAAGACGGCCACCCTGCTCAACGCGGCGATGCCGATGATGAGCATGTACCCCATCCTCGGCCTGCGCTACGGCCGCGAGGGCATCTGCGCGGCGGCGGTGTTCGCGGCCACGCTGTGTTCCTTCTTCACGATCAGCGCGGCGCTGTGGCTGATCGGCGTGGGAGCCCATTGATGCGTTTTGCCGAACCCCTCGTCGAAGGCCGCCTGGTGCGGCGCTACCAGCGCTTCCTGGCGGACGTGGACACCGCCGCCGGCCGCGTCACCGCCCATTGCCCCAACACCGGCTCGATGCAGGGCTGCGCCGAGCCGGGGATGCGGGTGTGGCTGTCGCCGGCCAGCAACCCGGCGCGCAAGCTGGCGTGGACCTGGGAGCTGGTCGAGGCCCTGCCCGGGGTGGTGGTGGGCATGCACACCGGGCGCAGCAACGCGCTGGTGCGCGAGGCCATCGAGGCCGGCCGGGTGGCGGAGCTGGCCGGCTACGCCACGCTCCGCCCCGAGGTGAAGTACGGCGAGGGCAGCCGCATCGACTTCCTGCTGCAGTCCCCGGGGCGGGCCGACTGCTATGTGGAGGTGAAGAACGTCACCGCGGCGGTGGAGGGCGGGGTGGGCTGGTTCCCCGACGCGGTGACCACCCGCGGCGCGAAGCACCTGCGCGAGATGGCGGCGATGGTCGCCGCCGGCCACCGGGCGGTGCTGATGTTCTGCGTGCAGCGAGGCGACGTGGAGGTGGTGCGCCCCGCCGCGCACATCGACCCGGCCTACGCCCGCAACTTCGACGAGGCCCGCGCCGCTGGCGTCGAAGTGCTCGCCCTCGGGGCCGAGGTGTCGCCGGCGGGCATCGAGCTGACGCGGCGGCTGGGGGTGGAGGCGGGCTGAGGCGGACCCCCGGTTTTCCACAATGGGGCCGTCCCCAATGGGGACGCACACAATTTTCGGCCTCCGGTCATGGCGTCAAGATGAATGCCATCAACACAAAACCGGAGACAAGCCGACATGAAGAAGCCGTTCTACAAGGTGCTGTACGTACAGGTGCTGTTCGCCATCGCCTGCGGTGTGCTGCTGGGGTATTTCGAGCCCAAGCTGGGGGTGGACCTGAAGCCCCTGGGAGACGGCTTCATCAAGCTGGTCAAGATGATCATCGCGCCGGTGATCTTCTGCACCGTGGTGCACGGTATCGCCGGCATGCAGGACATGAAGAAGGTCGGCCGGGTGGGCGGCAAGGCGCTGCTGTACTTCGAGCTGGTGTCGACGCTGGCGCTGGTGATCGGCCTGCTGGTGGCCAACATCGCCAAGCCGGGCGCCGGCTTCAACGCCGATCTGTCGACCCTCGACACCAAGGCCATCGACGGCTACATGGCCAAGGCCCACGCCCAGTCGACGGTGGAGTTCATCCTCAACATCATCCCCAACACCTTCATCGACGCCTTCGCCAAGGGCGACATCCTGCAGGTGCTGCTGATCGCCATCCTGTTCGGCTTTTCGCTGGCTGCCGCGGGTGAAAAGGGCAAGCCGGTGTTCGACTTCGTCGAGCAGGTCTCCCACGTGCTGTTCGGCATCGTGAATACGGTGATGAAGCTCGCCCCGCTGGGTGCCTTCGGCGCGATGGCCTTCACGATCGGCAAGTACGGCGTCGGCGCGCTGGTGCCGATGGCCAAGCTGATGGGCGCCTTCTACATCACCTGCGGCCTGTTCATCTTTGTCGTGCTCGGCGCGATCGCCCGCTACACCGGCTTCTCGATCGTCAAGTTCATCAAGTACATCCGCGAGGAGCTGCTGATCGTGCTGGGCACCAGCTCGTCCGAGTCGGCCCTGCCCAAGCTGATGAACAAGCTCGAGAAGATGGGCTGCTCCCGCTCGGTGGTGGGCCTGGTGGTGCCCACCGGCTACTCCTTCAACCTCGACGGCACCAACATCTACATGACGATGGCCGCGCTCTTCATCGCCCAGGCCACCAACACCGAGCTCACCCTGATGCAGGAGCTGACCATCATCGGCGTGGCGATGCTGACCTCGAAGGGCGCCAGCGGCATCACCGGCGCCGGCTTCATCACCCTGGCCTCGACGCTGGCGGTGGTGCCCAGCATCCCCATCGCCGGCATGGCGCTGATCCTCGGTATCGACCGCTTCATGAGCGAAGCCCGCGCGCTGACCAACATCATCGGCAACGCGGTGGCGACGGTGGTGGTGTCCCGCTCCGAGAACGAGCTCGACATGGCGCAGATGCAGCGGGCCCTGAACGGCGAGGTGCGCGACACCCTGCCGCTGAGCGCCCGCCCGGCCCCCGCAGCCGACTGATCCGCCACCTTCCGGCCCCGGCCGGAGCGCGACCCCCACGGGCCGGCGTGACGCATGTCACGTCGGCCCGTAGTCCGTTCGTCATTCGGTGAAAATGCCTACAGAATCAGGGCTCCAGGCCATTGGCCGAAGCCGGCGGGCCGGTCACAATACATACAATCTTGCAAATTCTGCGTCGGCGTGACCCTTTTGGGCCGCCGGCATTTCCACTCTCGGATGATCGAAAACACCCGGGCCGCGGCCATGGAATGGCTCCGCCGCCTGCCTCTCCTTGTCGGCTTCATTGGGCTCTACGTGGCGCTGGATGCGGCCAGTTTCATCCACCCGCTCCACGGCCTCAACATCACGCCGTGGAACCCGGCCCCGGCCCTCGGGCTGGTGCTGGTGGTCCGTCTGGGCCGGATCGCCTGGCTACCGCTGACCATCGCCGTCGTCGTCGCCGAGCTCGCCATGCGCCGCGGCGGCCTGCCGACCTGGCAGGCGCTGGTGCCGGCGCTGGTGCTGGCGGGGGGGTATTTCCTGCTCGGCCGCGTGCTGGCCCGCCGGCTGGCGGCGGCGTCACTGCTGAATGACCGGCGCACGCTGTTTGCCTGGTGGTGGCGGGTGGCCGTCGGCACCCTGCTGATCAGCGTGGTGTACCTGTTTGCGCTGCGGGTGGTGGGGCTGCTGCCGCCCGCGCGCTGGTGGATCGGCCTGCTGCGCTTCTGGGTGGGCGACGGGGTCGGCATCTCGATCATGATGCCGCTGCTGTGGTGGCTCAGCAGCCCGCGGGCCCGCGGCCTGCTGCGCAGCACGGTGGCGCGGCCCGAGAGCCTGGGCTACCTGCTGCTGGCCAGCCTGACCCTGTGGATCGCCTTCGGCTTCGGTGGCCACAACGGCTTCAAGCTCTTCTACCTGCTGTTCCTGCCCGTGGTGTGGGCGGCGGCGCGCCAAGGCATGGCCGGCGCCATCGTCTGCGCGGCCTTCGTGCAGGTCGGGGTCATCGTGGCGATGCGCTTCCTTCACTACAACGCGGTGTCGGTGGCCGAGCTGCAGATCCTGGCAATGGCGATCGCGATGGTGGGTTTCTTCGTGGCGGCGGCGGTGGACGAGCAGCGGCGCACCGGCCAGGACCTGCGCCAGAGCCTGCGCCTGGCCGCCGCCGGCGAGATGGCCGCGACCCTGACCCACGAGCTCCACCACCCGCTGACCGCCCTCAGCGCCTATGCCGGCGCCTGCGAGCAGCTGCTCGAGCGCGGCGAGGTGGGCGAGCGCCTGCATTCGGCGATCCGCTGCGTGGTGCGTGAATCGGCGCGCACCAGCGAGGTCGTGCATCGCCTGCAGGGCTTCTTCCGCAGCGGTTCGCCGGAGCTCGAGAGCGTCAGCCTGGGCGAGCTGGTCGATAGCGCCGCCGCGCCCTACCGGCTGCGCGCCGAGCGCAGCGGCATCCGCCTGCGCATCGCCACGATGCCCGACCTCACCCTGCGCGTCGACCGCCTGCAGGTCGAGGTGGTGTTGCGCAGCCTGCTGGGCTTCGCCTTCGACGCCGTCTCCGACAGCCCGCGCCAGCCGCGGCGGATCTGGGTGGCGGCCTGGAAGGACGGCCACGACCGGGTCTGCCTGCGCATCGAGGATTCCGGTTCGGGCCTCACGCCCGACCAGGTGCTGCACCTCTTCGAACCGATCGCGCCGTCGGGCTCGGGCAAGCGCCAGTCGGGGCTGGCGATCAGCCGCGCCATCGTGCATTCCCACGGTGGCCGCCTGTGGGCCGAGACCTCCAACCACGGCGTGCTCAAGTGCGAGCTGCCGATCGAGCGCCACGCCGCCACCGCCGCCCCGGTGGCCCGGAACGACATCGCGCCGGCGGTTTCCTGAGCGCGCGCCCGGCTGCGGGCGTTGTCCCCCGCGGCGGGCGGTTGCATACTGGGCCCTGTCGCCATTCCAGCGGAGGACGCAGCAATGGTTCAACACCCTGGCCGCAGCACCCAGCCCGACGACGAGGACGAGGAGCCCTTCGGCGGGCTCGTCCGCTACGAGCGTCACATGCCGATCCACCAGGTGTCCTACTACCTGTGCGGCGAGCTGCAGGCGCCGCAGTACTACACTGAGCTGTTCTACACCCTGCGCACCGCCGCCGAGACCGACCTGGTCTACCTGCACATCAACTCGCCGGGCGGCGATTTCAACACCGGGCTGCAGATCATCAACAACATGCTGGCCTCCGACGCCCATGTGGTCACCGTGCTCGAGGCGCGGGCCTATTCGATGGCGGCCTTCATCTTCCTGTCGGGCGACGAGCTGATCGTCCACGACAACTGCCAGCTGATGTTCCACACCTATTCGAGCAGCTTTGCCGGCAAGGGCAGCGAGCAGCTCGCCGAGGTGCACGCGCTGGGCAACTGGTTCGAGAAGGTCACCACGCGGCTGTGCACGCCCTTCCTGAGCGCCGCCGACATCAGCCACATCCTGCAGGGCAGCGACCTGTGGATGGACTCCGACGAGATCCGGCGCCGCCTGGAGCGGCTCAAGCCGGCCAGGCCGGCGGTCCGCAAGAAGACCGCGGCGGCGAAGAAACCGGCCGCCGCCAAGGCCGGCAGCGCCACTGCGGCGAAGAAGGGCTGAGGGCCGCGGCGCGCGGGAGCACTGCCGGGATTCTGCTTGCCTTGAGGCGGGGCGTGGCCTTGAATTCAGCACAGGCGTGCGTGCCGGGTTTCCCCGGCATGCCATCCATCGTTAGTCGGCCCTGAACAATCAGGCCGTCCCTTTCCCTGCGGGGGCTAAGCGCCCGTGGGGCCTTGCCGAATCTTCCAGTTTCCAGTGCAATCGCATTCACTTTCTGGAAGATTTGGAGCGCAGTTTTCTGATGACGACCCCGGACTTTTTCCGCGCCCGGCTGGACGCGATGATCGACCTACGTCACCCGCTGGCCGTATTGGCAACCCGCATGCCGTGGGCCGAGATCGAATCGGCGCTGGCGCCGTGCTTTGCCCGCCAGGACCACCAAGGGCGTCCGATCGAAGGCCTGGATTTGTTCGGCCCGAGCTTGCAGGTGGTGGGCGCGGGCAGCAGCGCAGCAGGTCGCCCGCGCCTGCCGATCCGCTTGATGGTCGGGCTGCTGTATTTGAAGCACGCGTTCGGCGAGAGCGACGAGAGCGTCGTGCAACGCTGGGCGGAGAATCCCTATTGGCAGTTCTTTTGCGGCGGCGAGTATTTCGAGACCCGGCTGCCCTGCGACCCGAGCGGATTGACGCGCTTCCGTCGCGCGCTGGGGGACGCGGGGGTGGAGGAACTCCTGGCCAAGACGATCGAGGCGGCGGTGTCGATGAGGGCCATCGCCCCGAAGGATCTGGAGCGGGTCATCGTCGATTCCACGGTGCAGGAGAAGGCCATCGCCTTTCCCACCGACAGCCGGCTGCTCGACGTGGCCCGGCGCAAGCTGGTGCTGATCGCCAAACGGTCTGGCGTGGTGCTGCGCCAGACTTTCGAGAAGGAAGGGCGCAGCCTCAAGCGGCGGGCCGGTGGCTACGCCCACGCCAGACAGTACC
>JAKLLM010000124.1 GCA_023150125.1 Zoogloea sp. | reverse complement strand
CTGCGGGCGATTCGCACGGACATGATGGAGATGCTGCTCTGCATGACGGTAAGCATGGAGGGCAGGCTTTCGGGTTCGGTGCTTTCGTCGTCGGCGGCGGGCGCCCCGCTTCGCCCGAAGCGGGAGAGAAGCTTGCGGGGCCAGCCGACGGGTGACTCGGCGGGCGTTTCGACCCGGCCGGGGCTGCGCCAGGCGGCGCCGACGACATCGGAGTTGAGATCGACGGCGATGACGATGTCGGCGCCCATCGCCCGGGCCAGCGAGACGGGCACCGGGTTGACCAGGCCGCCATCGACCAGCAGGCGGCCGTCCTGCCAGGCAGGGGTGAGGAGGCCGGGCAGCGCGATGGAGGCGCGCACGGCAGCCGACACGCTGCCTTCCCGCAGCCAGACTTCGTGGCCGCTCTGGAGGTCGGTGGCGACACAGCCGAAGCTGTGCAGCAAAGCAGTGAAGTCGCGGTCGACGAAGTTACGCTCGAAGAAACCGATGAGCTTGTCGCCCTTGATGAGGCCGCCGCGCAGGCCCATGTCCATCAGGCCGACGACGTCCTGCCAGCCGAGGGTCTGGACCCAGGCACCGAGCTTTTCGAGGTCGCCGGCCGCCGCGACTGCTCCGACGAAGGCGCCGATCGAGCAACCACTGATGATCTGCGGCTCGATTCCCTCCCGCGCCAGCGCCCGCAACACCCCCACGTGGGCCCAACCGCGGGCGGAGCCGCTGCCGAGGGCAATGCCGATGCGGGGAGTGCGTTTCATGGGAGGCCTTATGTAAGCTGGGTCAGGCCGGGATGATACCAAAGCCCTCCCCGGCCTTCTCCTTGCCAGGGGAGGGAGAAAACCACGCCTCGCCGAGCAGGGTTCCCCCCTGCCAAGGGGGGGGGACAGGGGGGTCTGGCCGCCCCGGCTTACAGCGGTTCGGCGTAAAGGTCGTGCACGTCGCAGTCGGTGATGCGGACGCGGGCGAACTCGCCGGGCTGGAGGTTTTCGCCGGCGGGGATGATGACGAGGCCGTCGATCTCGGGGGCGTCGCCGGGCGAGCGGGCCAGAGCGCCCTCTTCGTCGATCTCGTCGACCAGCACGGTCATTTCGCGGCCGATGAAGCGTTCGAGGCGTTCGGTGGAGATGTCCTCCTGGAACTCCATGAGCTGGATGCGGCGCTCTTCGCGGATCTCCTCGGGAACGGCGCCGGGGAGATCGTTGGCGGCGGCGCCTTCGACGGGCGAGTAGGCGAAGGCGCCGACGCGGTCGAGCCTGGCCTCTTCGAGGAACTGCAGGAGCTCTTCGAAGTCGGCGTCGGTCTCGCCCGGGAAGCCGGTGATGAAGGTGGAGCGGATGGTGAGATCGGGGCAGATCTCGCGCCAGCGGCGGATGCGCTCGAGGTTGTTCTCGGTGCTGGCCGGGCGCTTCATGGCCTTGAGGATGCGCGGGCTGGCGTGCTGGAAGGGCACGTCGAGGTAGGGCAGGATCTTGCCTTCGGCCATCAGCGGGATGATGTCGTCGACGCTGGGGTACGGGTACACATAGTGCAGGCGGACCCACACGCCGAGTTCGCCGAGGGCGTTGCAGAGGTCGTAGAGCTTGGTGCGCAGCGGGCGGCCGCCCCAGAAACCGGTGCGGTACTTGGTGTCGACGCCGTAGGCGGAGGTGTCCTGGGATACCACCAGCAGCTCCTTGACGCCGGCATTGACGAGGTTCTCGGCCTCGCGCATGACGTCGCCGATCGGGCGGCTGACGAGGTCGCCGCGCAGGGACGGGATGATGCAGAAGGTGCAGCGGTGGTTGCAGCCTTCGGAGATCTTGAGATAGGCGTAGTGATCGGGGGTGAGCTTGATGCCCTGGGGCGGGATCAGGTCGATGAAGGGGTCGTGGGGCTTGGGCAGGTGCTTGTGCACCTCGTGCATGACCTGCTCGGTGGCGTGCGGGCCGGTGACGGCGAGCACCTGCGGGTGCGCCGCCATGACCACGTCGTCCTTGGCGCCGAGGCAGCCGGTGACGATGACCTTGCCGTTCTCGGCGAGGGCTTCGCCGATGGCATCGAGGGATTCTTCGACCGCGGCATCGATGAAGCCGCAGGTGTTGATCACGACGAGGTCGGAGCCTTCGTAGGACGGGGAGATCTCATAACCCTCGGCACGCAGTCGGGTGAGGATGTGTTCGGAGTCCACGAGCGCCTTGGGGCACCCAAGGCTGACGAAGCCGACTTTCGGAGCGGCCGCGGGATTGGATTGGGTCATGCGTCAAAAACCTGAAGGGTAGAAAGCACAAGGGCCGCGATGATGGCGGCCCGGTTTTTTTATTTGGCGGAGCTGTCGGGCTCGGCCGGCGGCGTGTCCGGGTCGAGCTTTTCGGGGGTGAAGCCGCCGGGGAAGGCCGGGAACTGGAAGCCGGAGAAGAGGTTGCGCGTCTGGCTGTCGAGCTGTTCCTGCATCTGCGCGTACATCTTCTTGCTCTGGTCCATGTAGGCGCCCATCATGCTCTGCATGGCCGGCCCCTGGAAGTTCAGGAACTGGGCCCACAGGTCCTGGCTGACCGTGGCGTTTTCGCCATACACCGAGCGGACCTGCTCCTGAAGCTTGGCCTGCATGTCGGTGAAGGACTTGATGTTGCTTTCCAGGTACTTGCCCATCATGCCCTGCATGGCGTTGCCATAGAAGCGGATCATCTGGGAGAGCAGGTCGCTGGTGAACATCGGCGCCCCGCCGGCTTCCTCTTCGAGGATGATCTGCAGCAGGATGTTGCGGGTGAGGTCTTCGCCGGACTTGGCGTCGACGACCTGGAAACTACCGTGCTCGAGAACGAGCTCCTTCACGTCGGCGAGCGTGATGTAGGAGCTGGTTTGCGTGTCGTAAAGGCGGCGGTTCGGGTATTTCTTGATCAGGCGAATTGGATCGGCCATTAGTTATATCTCCTCGGTGGCGATAGACTCGCCCATGGATATTATACTGCACTGCGCAATAAAAAACCCCGCCGTGAGGCGGGGTTGCTGTGCAATGCGTCGCGACGACGATTACTGGTAGTACAGGCCGCCGTTGACGTTGAGGGTGGCGCCGGTGACGTAGCCAGCCAGATCAGAGGCCAGGTAAACCACGGCAGCGCCGATCTCTTCGGGCTTGCCCAGACGCTTGACGGGCACGGTGTCGATGATGGCGTTACGCACTTCTTCCTTGATCGCCATGACCATGTCAGTGCCGATGTAGCCCGGGGCGATGGCGTTGCAGGTGACGCCCTTGGTGGCCAGCTCGGCAGCCAGAGCCTTGGTGAAACCGATCACACCAGCCTTGGCGGCGGAGTAGTTGGTCTGGCCAGCCTGACCCTTGACGCCGTTCACCGAGGAGATGTTGATGATGCGGCCAAAACCGCGCTCGGCCATCTTCGGGGAGATGCTGTGGGTGACGTTGAAGAGGCTGGTCAGGTTGGTGGCGATGACGGCATCCCACTGGCCCTTTTCCATCTTCGGGAAGAACTTGTCGCGGGTGATGCCGGCGTTGTTCACCAGGATGTCGATCGGGCCGACTTCAGCGGCGATCTGTTCGACAGCGGCCTTGCACTGCTCGTAGTCGGAGACGTCGAAACCATACAGCGGGATGTCGAGGCCTTCGGCTTTGCGGGCTTCGACCCATGCGTCCTTGGCGGGATCGCCCGGGAAGAAGTTGCCAACCACGCGAACACCGGCAGCGGCCAGGGACTTGCAGATCGCGGTGCCAAGACCACCGACAGCGCCAGTAACGAGAGCGATACGTTGCGTCATTTCACTTTCCTTTGTTGCAGTGCCAAACGGAACCGGAATTAGAACATATGCTGACCGCCGTTGATAGAGATATTGGCTCCGGTTACGAAGGCCGCCTCGTCGGACGAGAGGTAGGCGATCAGGCCGGCGATCTCTTCCGGCTTGCCGAGACGGCTCATCGGAATATGGGGAAGAATCTTGCTTTCAAGGACTTCCTGCGGAATGGCGAGGACCATCTTGGTGCCGATATAGCCCGGGGAGATGGTGTTGACCGTCACGCCGGACTTGGCCACTTCGAGCGCCAGGGACTTGGTGAAACCGTGCATGCCGGCCTTGGCTGCCGCATAGTTGGTCTGACCGAAGGCACCCTTGATGCCGTTGAGGGAGGACACGTTGATGACGCGGCCCCACTTGCGTTCGACCATGCCGTCCATGACCTGCTTGGTCATGTTGAAGACGCTGTCGAGGTTGGTGTGGATGACGGCGTCCCAATCGGCCTTGGTCATGCGCTTGAAGGTCATGTCGCGGGTGATGCCGGCGTTGTTCACCAGCACATCCACGGGGCCGATTTCGCGGACGATCGTCTCGACACAGGCCTTGCAGGAGTCAAAATCAGCGACGTCGCAGGGGTAGGCCTTGAAGCCGTAGCCCATGTTGTTCATCGTCTGCAGCCATTCGGCTGTCTTTTCGTTACCCGGCGAATGGGTGGTGACCACCTTGTAGCCGAGCGCCGCCAGCTTGATGCAGATGGACTCGCCCAGACCGCCCATACCCCCGGTAACCAGTGCTACACGTGCCATGTTGTTTTCCTCCTTATGGTTAGTATTGTGCGGGGCTCCATTGATGGCAGCCGCCGCGGGTGAAACCTTGTTGCCTTGACTCTGATGGCCGTTCTGGCGTCGCCAGCGAAAGCTTCTTGTAGGGGCGACTTCAGTCGCCCGCGGAGCTTGAATGAAGGACTGGCCTTCGTGCCACCGACTGGGGGCGACTGAAGTCGCCCCTACAGCACCTACGCGACACCTCCGCCCTCCCCTACGCTGACGGTGCTATTTATATGAATACGGCGCCGGGCAATGCCCGGCGCCGTAGCGTTATCGATCAGACGGTTTCCTTGACGTAGCGACCGGGCGCGGGCTCGATCACCTTGTACTTGGTGTTGCCCGGCTTGTTGCGGGCCGCCACCATGTCGCCGCTCTTCGGGCGCAGCCATTCGACCCAGTGCAGCCACCAGCTGCCCTTCTGCTCGGTGGCGGCCGCGAGCCATTCTTCGGGCACCGCGGCACCGGACTCGCTGACCCAGTAGCTGCGACGGTTCTTGGAGGCCGGGTTGATGGCGCCGGCAATGTGACCGCTGGCGCCGAGCACGAAGGTGGTGTCGCCGCCGAGGAGCTGGCGCACCAGGTAGGCGCTGGTCCAGGGCACGATGTGGTCTTCGCGGGCCGCCATCAGGTATGCCGGGACATCGACCTTGCCGAGGTCGACCTTCACGCCGAGCATCTCGAGCTTGCCCGGGACGCGCAGGTTGTTCTCGAGGTACATGTTGCGCAGGTACCAGGCGATGAAGGGGCCGGCGATGTTGGTGCTGTCGGAGTTCCAGTAGAGCAGGTCGAAGGCGTCGGGGGTCTTGCCCTTGAGGTAGTTGCCGACGACGTACTGCCAGATGAGGTCGTTGGCGCGCAGGCTGGAGAACACCTGGGCCAGCTCGCGGCCCTGGAACACGCCACCCTTGCCAATGGTGGCCTCGCGGCCGGCCACCGAGGCCTCGTCGACCAGGCAGCCGATCTCGCCGGCATCGGCGAAGTCGAGCAGGGTGGTCATGAGGCTGAGGCTCTCGACCGGGTCTTCGCCACGGCCCTTGAGCACGGCCAGCGCCGAGGTGAGGATGGTGCCGCCGACGCAGAAGCCCAGCGCGTGGGGCTTCTTGACCTTGGTGACGTCGCGCACGACCTCGAGGGCGGTGATGGGGCCGAGCTGGAGGTAGTCGTCCCAGCCGAAGTGGGCCTGCTCGGCCTTGATGTTCTTCCAGGACACCAGGAACACCGTGAAGCCCTGCTCGACCATGAAGCGCACCAGCGAGTTGGCCGGCTGGAGGTCCATGATGTAGAACTTGTTGATGCAGGGCGGCACGATCAGCAGCGGGGTCTTGTGGACCTGCTCGGTGAGCGGTGCGTACTGGATGAGCTGCATCAGCGGGTTTTCGTAGATCACCGAGCCCGGCGTGGTGGCCAGGTTGCGGCCGATCTCGAAGGCCGAGTCATCGGTCATCGAGATGCGGCCCTTCTCCATGTCGGCGATCAGGTTCTTGATGCCCTGGGTGATGCTCTCGCCGCGGGTCTCGATGGCGGTCTGGATGAACTCGGGGTTGGTCGCCGCGAAGTTGGACGGCGCCAGCGCGTCGACGTACTGGCGGGTCAGGAACTGCATGCGCTCCTTGGTGCGCCCGTCGGCGATGGGCAGCGCGTCGGCCAGCTTGGTGAGGTAGTCGGAGTTGAGCAGGTAGGCCTGGCGGATGTAGTCGAAGACCGGGCTGGCGGTCCATTCGGGGGCATTGAAGCGGCGGTCGCCGGGGGCCGGCTGGACGATGGGCTGCACCGGCTCGCCGGGGCGGGCCTGGGCCATGCCGGCCCACAGGCGGGCGTGGGCCTCGGCGAGCTCCTGCTGGAGCCGGGCCATGTCGGAGGCCTCGGGCAGCGGCAGCTGCGGGGCCTGGGCCGGCGCCACCTGCTGGAAGGCAGCGTTCTGCTTGCCGAGATAATCTAAAAACCCCGCGGCCAGCGACTGGCCGAACTTGAACATCCCGTTGAGTGCTTCGGCAGACTGCTCCGGTGTGACAGACATCCGTATCTCCTTTTTTTGATCTCGACTACCGGGACCGCCGTTGGCGGGCACACCGGCGGCCCCTGCCGTCAGGCGCGCGGGACGCCCCGGCGCGGCCTGCGGCCTTGTAGAATTCGTGCATGTATATTATTGCGATTGCCTGGCTGTACGTCGCGGTGCTGGCTGCAGCATCCGACACGACCCTGATCGGCGGGATCCTGACCTTCGTCTTCTATGGCGTGGCGCCGCTCTCCCTATTCCTCTGGCTGTTCGGTACGCCGGCCCGGCGCCGTCGCTCAGCCCAGCGCGCGCTCAGCGAGCGGGTGGGCGAAGACGATCGAGGCGATGCCGGCGGCAATCAATAATACCTGCTGGGCGGTGGCGCGCAATTCCGTTCGCTTGTGGAGGCCTGGAATCAGGTCGGCCACCGCGACGTAGATCATACTCGCCGCGGCCAGGGCGAGAAACACCGGAACCAGCTGCTGCATTTCGGACAGCGCAAAGTATGCCAGGATGCCACCGACCAGCGTGGCGAGACTGGACAGCAGGTTGAAGGCCAGCGCCTTGCGGCGGCTGTAACCCGAGTGGAGCAGGATCAGGAAATCGCCGAGCTCCTGGGGGATCTCGTGGGCGATGATGGCCAGCGCGGTGACGATGCCCAGCGGCGTGCTCTCGACGAAGGCCGCGGCGATCAGCACGCCGTCGACGAAGTTGTGGAAGGTGTCGCCCACCAGGATAAGCAGACCGCTGCGGCCATGCTCGTGGCCGCCATGCCCGTGACCATGGCCGTGGCTGTGCTGTTCGTGGCCGGCGCAGCCCTCGTCGTGGCAGTGCCGCCACAGCACGAGCTTCTCGAGCACGAAGAACAGCAGGATGCCGGCGAGGATGTTCATCGCGGCCTTTTCGGGTGATTCGGCGGCCTCGATGGCATGGGGCAGCACCTCGAGGAAGGCGGCCCCGAGCAGCGCGCCGATGGCGTAGCTGATCAGCACCGGCACCCAGTGGGGCCGCGCGGCGTAGGAAATGCCGGAGGCCACCAACACGCTGAGCAGCCCGCCGGCAAGACTCATCAGAACAATCCAGGCGATGGGCGTCATGGTCATAGGGGTTTTACAGTGGGCGGGCAGTATACCGCCTGTCGGGGCCGCGGCCGGAACTCAGGCGAGCCAGACCAGCGAGGCCATGCGGCCCGTCCGGCCGTCACGGCGGTAGGAAAAGAAGCGCTCGGCCTCGGTGAAGGTGCAGGAATCGCCGCCATGCACGGCGGTGACACCCAGTGCGGCAAGGCGCTGGCGGGCGAGCAGATAGAGGTCGGCCAGCCATTTGCCCGCCGGCCCGGCCGGGCGAAAGGCGCAGGCCGCAGCGGGATCATCCGCCACGAAGGCCGCCCTCACCTCGTCGCCAACCTCGAAGGCCGCCGGGCCGATGGCCGGGCCGAGCCAGGCCATGAGCTCGCCGGCCGGCACATTCATTGCGCGGACGGTGGCCTCGATGACGCCGCCCTGCAGCCCGCGCCAGCCGGCATGGGCGGCGCCGACGACGGTGCCGGCCCGGTCACACAGCAGCACCGGCAGGCAATCGGCGGTCATCACCACGCAGACGGCGCCGGGCGTGCGGGACACCGCGGCGTCGGCGTCGGGCACGCCCTGCGCGGTGGCGAGATCGACGACGGCCGTGCCATGCACCTGGTTGAGCCAGCACGGTTCGGCCGGCAGCAGCGCGCGCAGGCGGGCCCGGTTGGCGGCCACCGCCGCCGGGTCGTCGCCGACGTGGGTGCCGAGATTGAGGCTGTCGAAGGGCGCCACGCCGACGCCGCCGGCGCGGGTGGTGGACAGGGCTTTCACATTGGCCGGCGCCGGCCAGTCGGGGACGATCCAGGCGTCGCTCATCAGGCTTCTCCGCGCAGCGTGCGCAGCAGCGCTTCGAAGTCGGCCGGCAGGGGCGACTGCCAGCGGCAGGCTTCGCCGCTACGCGGGTGGATCAGGCCGAGCTGCCAGGCATGCAGCGCCTGGCGCGGGAAGGCGTCGAGGCGCGGATCGGCGCTCTTCGCCTTGCCGTAGGTGGCGTCGCCGACCAGCGGGTGGCCGATGTGGGCCATGTGCACGCGGATCTGGTGGGTGCGCCCGGTGGCGAGCTCACATTCGACGAGGGTGGCACGGGCGAAACGCTCGACGACCCGGTAGCGGGTCAGGGCCTCGCGCCCGCCGGGCACCACCGCCATCTTGGTGCGCTGCACCGGGTGGCGGCCAATGGGGGCGCTCACCTCGCCGCTCGGCGCCGGCTCGCCATGCACGAGGGCGTAGTAATGCCGCTTGACGCTGCG
>JAKLLM010000123.1 GCA_023150125.1 Zoogloea sp. | reverse complement strand
CCTCCCCGTCCTCGGCCTCACCGCCCACGCCGGGCCCGAGGCCCGCGACGCCTGCCTCGCCGCCGGCATGTGCGCGCACCTGTCCAAGCCCTTCGAGCTCGACGCACTGGTCGCCGAGATCCTCAGGCACGCCCCCGCCGGCATGGGGGCATCGCCTCCGCCGCTCCCTGGGCGGGGGCCCGGGGTGGTGAACTGGCCGGCGCTCGAAGCCCTGTTCAGACGCCAGCCGCAGTTTGTCGACCAGATCGCCCACAAGGCGCTGTCCACCTACCGCAACGAACTCGCCGAACTCCGCGAGTTCGCCGGCGGCCAGGGCACGCTGGCGGCCCTCGCCTTTCTCGCCCATGGCATCAAGGACTCGGCCGGCGCACTCCAGGCGCCCGGCATCCAGCAGCTGGCCGCCGGGGTGGACGCCACCGCGCGCGCCGGCCACAACGACGCCCGCGTGCTGGCCGGCGCGCTCGCCGACCACCTCGAGGCGCTGCTGCACGAGCTTGAAATGCGCGTCACCGCCGACAGCACCGAGGCCCACGAGCTCATCACCTGAGCACAAAAGCAGAGGGGCGCCGACGGCGCCCCTCCTGGCTCACTGCTGCGGCCCGCCGCTCAGCGGGATTCCTTGATCATCCGCCCCCGGATCGACTGGATCGGGCGGGCGTTCATCGGGTACATCCGCGCGAAGATCGCGATCTGCTCCGACGACAGCTGGGCCGGCTGCTTCATCACCATCCACATCACCCCCTCGCTGCACGGCGGGGTGGTGAGCGAACCCATGTAGGTGTAGTAGCTCCGGTCGGCCGGCAGCAGCTGGTTGAGGTCGATCGCCACGCCGTCGGGCGAGTAATCCACGTTCTTCTCGAGGGGCAGGTTGTTCCACAGGGTCTGCACCAGCGGATGCATCTGGCCGCGCTCGAGGAGCACCGCCACCACCGCCAGGCGGCCGTCGAGATCCTTGTGCACCAGGTGCACCACCATCTCGAAGCCCTTGCCGTTGATGCGCTCCTCCGACGGGCGGTGGAAGTGGAACTGCACCAGGTCGTAGTAGCGCCCCATCACCTGCAGGCTGCTGCCCGGCCCCACGGTGACCTGGACGGTATGGCCGTTATCGACGATGCGGAACTGGGACAGCTTGTAGTCGAAGCGGATCGGCTCGAGCTCCACCTTGATGCCGTCGCGGATGTCGATCGGCGACTGGCGCTCGCCGGTGTTGCACAGCTGCCACTCGGGCTTCAGGGTGCCCCAGTTGGCCGGCGCGCCCTCGCCCTCGTAGCTCCAGTGGATCTCGTGGTGGGCCAGCGGCGTCCCGGCGGCGGCCGGGCCGTGGGCGGCGTGGGACTCGATCCTCGCCGGGGCCGTGCGGACGACCCGCGGCCGCGGGCGCGGCGGCGGCACAGAGGCCGGCACGCGGTGCACTTCGGGCGGCGCCTCGGCGCTGGCCCGCTTCTCGGCGGCCCGGGCCGGCGCTTCGGGCGCCCTCTCGGCCGGCTCGGCCCTGGGCGGTGGCGCCGGCTTGTCGATGAAGTTCTTCTTGATCGGCGTAGGCGCCTCCGCGCCGTGCTCGCCCTTGGCCTCGGCCACCTGGGTCACCGCGGCCTTCTCGGCGCCCCGCGCGGGGCGGTAGTCGGCGGTGCGCACCTCGGGCTTCGCCGCCGGTGCCACCTGGGCGCTCTGGGCCGCGCGGGCGGCGTTCTTGGCCAGCTGGGAGATGTCGGCCGGCTTGCACACGTCGCGCCACAGCTTCTCGTCGACGCTGCCGACGGCGATCGGCATGTCCTTCTCGACCTTGACCTTCTCGTCCTTGACCACGGTGGAGTCGGCATCCAGATAAACCCGTTTGATCGTCGCGAAGGTCTGGTTGCGGCAGTCGTAGCGGTTGAGCGCCTTCACCGTCATGTAGCCGGCGGCGGCGGCCTCGCTCTCGGACAGCACGATGCGGCCCCAGGCCACCTTGGTGCCGGGGTCGGACTGCAGGATGCTGGCGCGGTCCAGCTCTATCGTGCGTTTCTTGTCGGATGCGACGGTCTGCCAGTCGGCGGCCATGGCGGCGGTGGAGCCGGCCAGTATCAAGAGGGCTGCCAGGGGATGCATGCGGTGGCGCATGGAACTTCTCCGGGGGAAAGGTGCGGGCCGACAGGCGGCCAGATGCTCTTTATTTCGGCCCGCGCCAGGCAAAGCTTTAGCGCCCCCATAGACGGGCGGAATAATCCCGCCAAATCTTGCATTTACCCCGTGCTTCCAGTACTTTTGCGCACGAACGTTAGGGGTGCCAGTGCGCAGGCCGCACGGCTGAGACTTACCCTCCGAACCTGATCCGGGTCGTGCCGGCGTAGGGAAACGTGGCTCCTGCCGCATCCCGTGCCCGCGGCCCACCCAAGGAGCCTTCATGAACGCCAACGAAAAATTCCTCGCCTCGTCCGCCCAGGTCGACGAGGCCGCGGTCGCCCCGCTGCCCAATTCCCGCAAGATCTACGTCGAAGGCTCCCGCCCGGACATCCGTGTGCCGATGCGCGAGATCAGCCAGGCCGACACGCCCACCGGCTTCGGTGGCGAGAAGAACCCGCCGATCTTTGTGTACGACTGCTCCGGCCCCTACACCGACCCGCAGGCCAAGATCGACATCCGCTCCGGCCTGCCGGCCCTGCGCCAACGCTGGATCGAGGAGCGCGGCGACACCGAGGTGCTGCCCGACCTGACCTCCGAGTTCGGCCGCCAGCGCGCCGCCGACCCGGCCCTCGACGAGCTGCGCTTCCCCGGCCTGCATCGCAAGCCGCGCCGCGCGCTGCCGGGCAAGAACGTCTCGCAGATGCACTACGCCCGCCAGGGCATCATCACCCCCGAGATGGAATACGTGGCGATCCGCGAGAACGTGAACCGCCAGCAATACCTCGAGAACCTCCGCAAAACCGGCCCGATGGGCGAGAAGATGGTCAAGCTGCTGGGCCGCCAGCACAAGGGCCAGGACTTCGGCGCCAGCATCCCGGCCGAGATCACCCCCGAGTTCGTGCGCAGCGAGGTCGCCCGCGGCCGCGCCATCATCCCCAACAACATCAACCACCCCGAGAGCGAGCCGATGATCATCGGCCGCAACTTCCTCGTGAAGATCAACGCCAACATCGGCAACTCGGCGCTGGGCTCCTCGATCAACGAGGAAGTCGACAAGATGACCTGGGCCACCCGCTGGGGCGGCGACACGGTGATGGACCTGTCCACCGGCAAGAACATCCACGAGACCCGCGAGTGGATCATCCGCAACTCGCCGGTGCCGATCGGCACCGTGCCGATCTACCAGGCCCTCGAAAAGGTGAACGGCAAGGCCGAGGAGCTCACCTGGGAGATCTTCCGCGACACCCTCATCGAGCAGGCAGAACAGGGCGTGGACTACTTCACCATCCACGCCGGCGTGCTGCTGCGCTACGTGCCGATGACCGCCAACCGCATGACCGGCATCGTCAGCCGCGGCGGCTCGATCATGGCCAAGTGGTGCCTGGCGCACCACAAGGAGAGCTTCCTCTACACCCACTTCGAGGACATCTGCGAAATCATGAAGGCCTACGACGTGGCCTTCAGCCTCGGCGACGGCCTGCGCCCCGGCTCCATCTACGATGCCAACGACGAAGCCCAGCTGGGCGAGCTCGAGACCCTCGGCGAGCTCACCGACATCGCCTGGAAGCACGACGTGCAGACCATCATCGAAGGCCCGGGCCATGTGCCGATGCACATGATCAAGGAGAACATGGAGCTGCAGCTCAAGCACTGCAAGGAAGCCCCGTTCTACACCCTCGGCCCGCTGACCACCGACATCGCCCCCGGCTACGACCACATCACCAGCGGCATCGGCGCCGCGATGATCGGCTGGTACGGCACTGCGATGCTCTGCTACGTCACCCCCAAGGAGCACCTCGGCCTGCCCGACAAGAATGATGTGAAGGAAGGCATCATCACCTACAAGCTGGCCGCCCACGCCGCCGACCTGGCCAAGGGCCACCCGGGCGCGCAGATCCGCGACAACGCACTGTCCAAGGCGCGCTACGAGTTCCGCTGGGACGACCAGTTCAACCTCGGCCTCGACCCGGACAAGGCCAAGAGCTTCCACGACGAGACCCTGCCCAAGGAATCCGCCAAGGTGGCCCACTTCTGCTCGATGTGCGGCCCGCACTTCTGCTCGATGAAGATCACCCAGGACGTCCGCGACTACGCCGCCGCCCAGGGCATCGGCGAAACCGAAGCGCTCGAAAAGGGCATGGAGACCAAGGCCATCGAGTTCGTGAAGACCGGCGCCGAGATCTACCACAAGGTGTAAGGGATCAAGGCCGCAAGGCCTGCCCCCAAAAGCAAACCGGGCCGCACAAGCGGCCCGGATCGTTTGGGGCTGCGGCTAGGCCCCGGCCGCCGCCGGCATCCCCGCCGGGGCGTGCCGTTCGAGCAGGTCGCGGTACAGCCAGGCCAGCCGCGCCGCCATCTCGGTGTCCGACCACTCCGCCGCGTAGGCGGGCGCATCGGCCGCCAGGCGCTGGCGGGCCTGGGCGTCGCCCAGCAGCCGGCCCACCGCCTCGCCGAAGGCCGCCGGCTCCGGCGGCGGGGCAATCGACGCCCGCCGCGGGCCGAGGATGTCCACCGTGCCCATCTCGGCCAGCGCCACCACCGGCAGGCCGGCGGCCATCGCCTCCAGCAGCACCAGGCCCTGGGTCTCGGTGCGCGACGCAAACACGAACACGTCGGCCGCCGCGTAGCAGGCCGGCAGCGCATCGGCCCGGTCGAGGTAGCCGATGAAGCGCACCGCCTCGCCCAGCCCCTCCCGCTTCACCCGGGCCGCAAGCTCGGCCTGCGCCGGCCCCTCGCCGGCGATCAGCATCAGCACATCCGGCCGCCGGCGCAGCGCGTGCGGAAGCGCATCGAGCAGGAAGCCGATGTTCTTCTCGTGGGCCACCCGTCCGACGAAGAGCGCCACCGGACGCTCCGCCACGATGCCGTGGCGGGCCCGGAAGGCCGCCCCGTCGCAGCCGCGGAAGCGTTCGATCGGGATGCCCGTCGGCAGCACGTGCAGCGGCACGCCGACGCCGTAGCCGAGCAGCCGCTCGCGCATCGCAGTCGATGGCACGATGACCCCGTCGAGCGCATTGCACTGGCGCCGCGACAGGCCCCGCGCTCGCCGCTTCAGCCAGCCGGCGGGGAGCCAGGGCGCGTAGTGCTGCAGGTATTCCTCGAACAGGGTGTGGTAGGTGGCGATCGCCGGCAGCCCAAGCCGGCGGGCTGCTGCGAGGCCGGCGTAGTGGGCGACGAAGGGCGTCTGGATATGCACCAGGTCGCAGCCCTCGGCCGCCGCCAGCACCGCCCGGTGCATCGCGCGCCAGCCCACCAGGCGGTCTTCCCGGTCGCCGGGCACCGGCCAGCCGGGCACCCGCACGACGCCCGGCTCGTCGGGCTCGGCGCCGTAGCGGGGCGCCACCAGGCGCAGCTCGACCCCCAGCGCGGCAAGCGTGCGGCGGAGGGTTTCAATGGACGTGGACACCCCGTTGACCCGGGGAAAATACACGTCGGACACCATCAGGATGCGCATTCAGACCTCCGCCGTTTCAAGCGCCGCCGCGGCGTCGCGGCCAGCCGCCTGGGGGGCGCCCCAATGGATCAGCTCGAGCCGGCCGTCGAAGTGTTCGACGATGGCCGTGCACGAATCCACCCAGTCGCCGCAATTCACATAGTGCAGGCCGTCGATCTCGCGGATCGTCGCCCAGTGGATGTGGCCGCAGATCACCCCGTCGAGGCCGCGCTCGCGGGCCTGGTGCACCGCCGACTCCTCGAAGTCGAAGATGAAGTTGAGCGCCGTCTTGACCTTGCGCTTGGCGTAGCCCGCCAGCGACCAGTAGCCCGAGATGCCCAGCTTGCGGCGCCCCCACGAGAACCAGCAGTTGAGCCGCACGAGCAGGTCGTAGGCGCGGTCGCCGAGCATTGCCACCCAGCGGTGGTGGCGGGTCACCTGGTCGAACTGGTCGCCGTGGATCAACAGGAAGCGCTTGCCGTCGGCCGTTTCGTGCACCAGCTCGCTCGCCACCTCGATGTCGCCGAAAACCACCCCGCAGTAGTCGCGCAGGGCCTCGTCGTGGTTGCCGGGGATCAGCACCACCCGCTCGCCGCGGCGGGCCCGGCGCAGCAGCTTCTGCACCACCGTGTTGTGGGACGGCTTCCAGCAGATGCTGCGGCTCATCGCCCAGAAATCCACGATGTCGCCGATCAGGAAGATGTGCTCCGCCGCGTGCTCGCGCAAAAACTCGACGAGGCGCTCCGCCTGGCAGGCGCGCGTACCCAGGTGGATGTCGGAGAGAAAGATTGATCTGACCCTTGGCATGCCGACACGATCGCCAAGGGCCGTGAAAGCGTCGTGACACGCGGGTTAAGCGGCGATGACGGCGCCGCCGCCGGGCGGGCGCTTTTTCTGCGCCTGCGCAAGGCAGCGGCCCGCCGGCCGGTGCTAGCATTCAGCCATCGACCACCCAGCAGGCCCTGTGATGAACCTCGAAAAAGTCATCTTCGGTTTCTTCATCGTCTTTGCCGCCACGCTCAACTTCGGCTTCTTCATCGGCGACATCGACAACCCCGTCCACCACGAGATCTACGAGCTCTTCGCGGCGGTGGTGGTCAACCTCATCGCCACCGTGCTCAAGTTCGGCGACCGCACCCAGATCGGCGCCATCCACCTGGCCACCAGCCTGGTGGCCGACCTGCAGCTGATCGCCGCCGCGATGGTGTGGGGCTACGCCGAGCACGTCAGCGGCGCCGGCCTCACCGCCTCCACGATGTCGAGCATCGTCTCCCTGTCGGGCGGCGCGCTGTTTGCCAACATCGTCTCGGTGATCATCCTGATCGCCGAAACCATCATGCAGCGGCGCTGACGGCAGCCTGGCCGTGACCCACACCAGCACGATCTTCCTGGTCCTGCGGCGGCTGCGCACGCCGCTGATCGTGCTGATCACGATCTTCGCGATCTCCGCGCTGGGCCTCACCCTGATGCCCGGCCCGCTCGACCCCAACGGCGGCCAGCTGCCGCGGATGAGCTTCTTCCACGCGGTGTATTTCATCAGCTACACCGCCACCACCATCGGCTTCGGCGAGATCCCCTACGCCTTCTCCGAGCAGCAGCGCCTGTGGACGGTGGTGTGCATCTACATGTCGGTGATCGGCTGGGCCTACACCCTGGGCACCGTCTTCGCGATGCTGCAGGACAAGAACTTCCTCAACGCGCTGGCCGTGCAGCGCTTCGCCCGCCAGGTGCGGCGTCTGCGGGAGCACTTCTTCCTGGTGTGCGGCTACGGCGAGGCCGGCCACCTCATCTGCCAGGCCCTCGACGAGCTCGGCTACCGGGCGGTGGTGATCGAGAAGGACGAAGGCAAGATCGGCGACCTGGAGCTGCAGAGCTACCAGGCCGACGTGCCCGCCCTGTGCGCCGACGCCGGCCAGCCCGACACCCTCATCTTCGCCGGCCTCACCAGCAAGTACTGCCGCGGCGTGATGGCCCTCACCAACGACGACAACACCAACCTCGCGGTGGCCATCGCCGCCCGCCTGCTGGCTCCGGCGCTGCCCGCCCTGTGCCGCGCCGAGCACGCCGACACGGTGGCCAACATGGCCTCCTTCGGCACCCGCCACATCATCAACCCCTTCGAGAAGTTCGCCGAATACATGGCCCTGGCGCTGCACTCGCCGGCGGCCTACAACCTGCTGCTGTGGCTCACCGGCCTGCCCGGCACCACCGTCACCCGCCACCGGGAGCCGCCGAAGGGCAAGTGGGTGCTGTGCGGCTACGGCGCCTTCGGCAAGGTGATGACCCGGGCCCTCGAGAACGCCGGCCTGCCCGTCACCATCATCGACCGCGCCGCCCCCCTCGCCCCCGACCACACCTGGTACAAGGGCGACGGCACCGGCGCCGACGCCCTCGCCGCGGCGGGCATCGGCGAGGCGGTGGGCATCGTCGCCGCCACCGCCAGCGACGTGAACAACCTGTCCACGGTGGTCACCGCCAAGCAGCTCAACCCGGCGCTGTTCACCGTGCTGCGCCAGAACCACGTGGCCAACCGCACGCTCTTCGAGGCCTTCGAGTCCGACTTCACGATGGTGCCGGCCGAGATCGTCGCCCACGAATGCCTGGCCATCCTCACCACCCCGCTGCTGTCGCCCTTCCTCGACCGCGTGCGCACGGCCGACGACGCCTGGGCCGGCGCGCTGCTCGAAGACCTCACCGGGCGCTTCGGGTGGGACGTGCCCTGCGTGTGGAGCGTGCAGCTCAACCTGCTGCAGAGCCCCGCCATCCACCGCACCATGATGCGCCACGAGACCCGCCTGACCCTCGCGGCGCTGCTGCGCGCCCCGGTCACCGACCGCCCGCCGCTGGCCTGCACGCCGCTCCTGCTGCTGCGCGAGGGCGACGCCCCACGCTACCTGCCCGAGGGCGAGATCGAGATGCAGCTGGGCGACCAGCTGCTCTTCGTCGGCACCGAGGAGGCCCGCCGCGACCTGGGCATGACGCTGTTCAACGGCCACACCCTGCAGTTCGTCCTCACCGGGCGGGACCTGCCGGGGGGGATGATCTGGGAGTGGCTGGCGCAGCGGCGGGGAGCGCGGGGATGAGGATCCGCTTGTTTGCTGTTCGCTGATGGAGACCAGCGGCTTTCCCTTGGGTGCGTCCTGGCGGCCAGTTCCGAAGCAAGATTTGCGGGCCCGCTTGTTTGCTGTTCGCTGATGGAGACCAGCGGCTTTCCGGTATTTATCGTTCCGTCGGCCGGGTCGCGCCCCGGCGGGCGCCCTACTTCTTTGCGTCGCCAAAGAAGTAGGCAAGAAAGGCGACCCCGCTTCACCGGTCATCCGCTTCGCGGCTGACTCCCCTGCGCTGCTCGCATCGGGCGGCCGGC
>JAKLLM010000122.1 GCA_023150125.1 Zoogloea sp. | reverse complement strand
CAACCTCATCAACAACGCCGCCGACGCCAGCCCCGAAGCCATCGAATGCGAAGCCCGCATCGACGACGACGCACTCGTGGTGCGCGTGCTCGACCGCGGCGCCGGCCTGCCGGAAGGCTTCGACGCCTCGTCCGGCCACGCCGCCGCCAGCGCCTCCGGCAAGGGCCTGGGCATCGGCCTGCTGCTCGCCTTCGGTGCCGTCGAACGCTGCGGCGGGCGCATCGCCTTCAGCTCCCGCGCCGGCGGCGGCACCATCGCCACCCTCACCCTTCCCCTCGACGCCCTCCGCCCATGACTCCCCAGGACGCTCCCCACATCCTCATCATCGACGACGACCCCGCCTTCAACCGGGTGCTCACCCGCGCCCTCGGCCAGCGTGGCTTTGCCGTGTTCGGCGCGACCGACCCCGAGAGTGCCCTGGCCCTGGCCGGCCAGCACGAGCCCGAGTACGTGGTGCTCGACCTCAACATCGGCGGCAGCTCCGGCCTGCGCCTGATCGAGCCGCTGCTCGAGGCCAACCCCGACTGCCGCATCCTGGTGCTGACCGGCTACGCCAGCATCGCCACCACCGTCGACGCGATCAAGCTCGGGGCCACCCAGTACCTCGCCAAGCCGGCCGACGTGGACAGCATCCTGAAGGCCCTCAACGCCACCGACGTGGTGATCGAGGACGAGGTGAGCGCCGGCCCGATGTCGGTCGATCGCCTCGAGTGGGAACACATCCAGCGCGTGCTGGCCGAAAACGATGGCAACATCTCGGCCACTGCCCGCGCCCTCAAGATGCACCGGCGCACCCTGCAACGCAAACTGGCCAAGCGCCCCGTCAAGGAATGAAGCCCTCCCACGAACAACACGATGAACGCGTCCGGCTCGACAAATGGCTGTGGGCTGCGCGCTTCTTCAAACACCGCAGCCTGGCCACCGAGGCCGTGGATGGCGGCAAGGTCCAGCTCAACGGCATCCGCGTGAAGCCGGCAAAAGACGTGAAAATCGGCGATCGTGTCGACATCCAGATCGCTGACAGCCACTACACCGTGATCGTCCGGGGCATCGCCGAGAAGCGCGGCAGCGCCACCCTCGCCCAGGGGCTGTACGAGGAAACGCCCGAGAGCATCGCCGCCCGCGAGGCCGGGCGCGAGGCGCGCCGGCTGGCCGCCACCCCCGGCGCCGACCTCCACGGCCGCCCCACCAAGCGCGACCGGCGCCAGATCGGCCGCTTCACCGGCGAGGGCTGATCGCTACAAGCTGATCGCCAGCGCCACCGGCAGGAACAGCACCGCCGCCACGTTGCCGAGCAGCACCATCGAGGCCACCTTCTCGGGCTCCTGGTTGTAGCGCTCGGCAAACATGTAGTTGAGCACCGCCGGCGGCAGCGCACCAAACACGATCAGTAGCGCCCGCTCCCGCTCGGGCAGCGGAATCAGCCAGATCAGCGCGAACGACAAAGCCATGCCGATCGCCGGCCGGGCCACCGCGCCGATCACGCCGAGGCGGATCGCCCCGATGTGCGACTCGCTGATGCGCACGCCCAGCGCGAACAGCATCAGCGGGATCGAGATGTCGCCGAGCATCCTGATCGCCAGCATCGCCGGCTGCCACAGCTCGACGCCGGCCAGGCTCACCGCCAGCCCGCCGAAGGTGGCGATCACCGTGGGAATGCGCCACACGCGCGAGAGCCTGATGTTGTGGTCCAGCAGCCAGGCCCCGAAGGTGAAGTGCGCCAGGTTGGACACCATGAACATCACCACCGCCGGCGCCAGCGCCGCGTCGCCGAAGGCCAGCACCGCCAGCGGCAGGCCCAGGTTGCCGCAGTTGTTGAACATCATCGGCGGCACGAAGGTGCGCGGCGCCACCCCGAGCATCCGCGCCGCGCCCCAGCCCAGCAGGCCCGACCCGAACACCGCCACCGCCGTCGCCCCGAGGAGCGGCAGGTATTCCATGATGTGGAAGGACTTGTTGGCCAGTGCCCCGAAGATCAGCGCCGGCACGAACACATCCATGTTCAGCTTGTTGGCCTGGGACAGGTCCGGCCGCAGGCGCCGGCCGACGATGAAGCCGACCGAGGTGATGGCGAACAGCGGGAAAAGAATGGCGACGATGCGGAGCAGCATGGGAAGGCAGCGGGAGTGATGACGGAGCCGCGCGCCCGGCCCGGGCCGGCGACGCGCCGGGACAGCTTATTGGAACTCGGCGGCCGCGCAAAGCAGAAGAGGGCCGGATGGCCCTCTTTCATCAGACTCAGGAGCGCGCGGGCTCAGAGCACATAGCGCGCCAGGTCTTCCCTCTGGGCGACCATCTGGAGACGGTCGTCCACATAGGCGGCGTCGATCAGCACCTTCTGCTCACCGGCCTTGCCGGCCTCGAAGGCGAGCTCCTCGAGGAGCTTCTCCATCACCGTGTACAGGCGGCGGGCGCCGATGTTCTCGGTCTTCTCGTTCACCTGGAAGGCGATCTCGGCGAGACGCCGGATGCCCTCCGGCGCAAACTCCAGGGTCACGCCGTCGGTGGCCAGCAGGGCCTCGTACTGGCGCGTCAGGCAGGCGTCGGTCTGGGTGAGGATGCACTCGAAATCCTCGACCGAGAGGGAATCCAGCTCGACCCGGATCGGGAAGCGCCCCTGCAGCTCGGGGATCAGGTCGCTCGGGCGCGACAGGTGGAAGGCACCACTGGCGATGAACAGGATGTGATCGGTCTTGATCATCCCGTACTTGGTGCTGATCGTCGTTCCCTCGACCAGCGGCAGCAGGTCGCGCTGGACACCCTGGCGCGACACGTCGGCACCATGCGCGTCGGCGCGGGTGGCGATCTTGTCGATCTCGTCGAGGAAGACGATGCCGTTCTGCTCGACCATCCGCAGCGCCTCGAGCTTGAGCTCTTCCTCGTTCACCATCTTGGCGGCCTCCTCGTCGGTGAGGAGCTTCATCGCCTCGGAAATCTTGAGCTTGCGGGCCTTGCGCTTGCCGCCGCCGATGTTCTGGAACATGCTCTGGAGCTGGCCGGTGAGCTCTTCCATGCCCGGCGGCGCGAGGATCTCGGCGCTCATGCCCGGCACCGACACCTCGATCTCGATCTCCTTCTCGTCGAGATCACCCTCGCGCAGCTTCTTGCGAAATTTCTGGCGGGTGGCGTTGTCCTCGACGGCCGGCGTGTCCTCGCCGAAACCCATGGTCGGGCGGGCCGGCGGCAGCAGGATGTCGAGCACGCGGTCTTCGGCGGCATCGGCGGCCCGGTCGCGGACCTTCTTCATGGCCTGCTCGCGGTGCGACTTGATGGCGATTTCAACCAGATCGCGGATGATGGTGTCCACATCGCGCCCCACGTAGCCCACCTCGGTGAACTTGGTGGCCTCGATCTTGATGAAGGGGGCGTTGGCGAGGCGCGCCAGGCGGCGGGCGATCTCGGTCTTGCCGACGCCGGTCGGGCCGATCATCAGGATGTTCTTGGGGGTGATCTCGCTCTTCAGCGGCTCGGCCACCTGGGCCCGCCGCCAGCGGTTACGCAGCGCCACGGCCACCGCCTTCTTGGCGCGGGCCTGGCCGACGATGTGCTTGTCGAGTTCGGAGACGATCTCCGGAGGCGTCATCTGGGTCATGGCTTCAGCACTTCGATAGTGTGGCACTGGTTGGTGTAGATGCACAGGTCGCCGGCGATGGTGAGGGATTTCTTGATCACCTCTTCGGGCAGCAGCTCGGTGTTCTCGATCAGCGCCCGCGCCGCCGAGTGGGCGTAGGCACCGCCGCTGCCGATCGCCACGATGCCCTGCTCGGGCTCAAGAACGTCGCCGTTGCCGGTGATGATCAGCGAGTTGTCGAGATCGGCCACCGCCAGCATGGCCTCGAGGCGGCGCAGGGCGCGGTCGCTGCGCCAGTCCTTGGCGAGCTCGACGGCGCTGCGCACCAGGTTGCCCTGGTGCTTCTCGAGCTTGGCCTCGAAGCGCTCGAAGAGCGTGAAGGCATCAGCCGTGCCGCCCGCGAAGCCGGCCAGGATGCGGTCCTGGTAGAGCTTGCGGACCTTGCGCGCGCTGGCCTTGATGACGATGCTGCCGAGGGTGACCTGGCCGTCGCCGCCCAAGGCGACGTGGCGGCCCCGGCGGACCGAGAGAATGGTGGTGCCGTGATATTGTTCCATCGCTTCGATATGGGGACGTGAAACCGGATTACAAGACGTGAAGCGCCGGAAGATCAAAGCGGCGCTCGATCGCAGACTTCAGCGCCGCACCCCACCTGAGCCGGGGCCACGACCAGGCCCGCCGCGGGCCCGGATTCGCGCTCAGTTGCGCAATTCGATGCGCGCAACCTGATGGAGGCCCATCACCTGCATGAGGGCGGCCACCATCGAATTGACGTTCTTGAGCACCACCAGCCGCCCCTGGGTGTGGAGCTGGGAGACGATGTTGAAGAGCGTACCGGCCGACACGAAATCCATGCGCCGCAGGCGGCTGCAGTCGATCTCGACCTTGGTGCGGTCGCTGGCAAAACGGGGGATCTTGCGCAGCACGTCGGTGTTCGGGCCGACGATCTCGCCCTCGAGCAGATAAACCTGGCCCATCGTGGGGTCGAGCACGTTGCCCTCCGACTGGCTGGTCGTGAGGAGGGGCGGCGGCTCCCAGGACGGGGGCGACTCTTCGAAGGTCATCGCGTAATCCACCGCGAGGTCGTCGAAGCGGGCCTGCTGCTCGGTGTACTGCATGATCTCGAGGAGGAGCAGCCACAGGGTCTGGCCTTCGCGGACGCCCGGCTTCAGCTGCCCGGCCAGCAGGTTGGCGAGGTCGGCGGCGCCGGTGAGCGCCAGCTTGACCTTGGCCCGTCGCAAGCCCCGCACCGCCCGGAGCAGCAGCCCCGCGCCGGCGTTGTCGACGCCGCGCAGGCGGCTCAGGTCGATGCGCAGCGCACCGTTGCGCATGCCGATCTGGATCAGCTGGGCGAACTGCGCGGCGGCCTGCCCGCCCAGATGGCCGGACAGATTGACCGTCTGCACCTTGGGCTCGCCCGTGCGGGCATCCTGGACCGACAGATCCTGCCAGGCCGAGGGCGAGCGCTCGAACTCGGTGGCGAACATCAGGCTCAAGGCCTCGAAGTTGTCCCGCTGCCCGGTGAGACGCAGGAGATCGAGGAGCATCACCCACAGGTCGAAGCGCGCCTCGGTGGCGGTGGTCACGTCGAGCGCCTGCTCCAGCACCACACGGGCCTCGTCGCAGGCGCCGTTGGCGTAGAGGATCGCGGCCTCTTCGGCCGGAGGCGCCATCTCGTCGATGCCCTCCTCCACGTGAACCTTCTCGGCACACTGGGCGAGCACCCGGTTCAGGTCGCCACCGGCGATGGTGAACTCGAGATTGGTCGGCTCGCTACGCGCTGCGCGTGCCGAGGCTGAAGCCGCAGCGCCCGACACCACACCCGGCGCAGCCCGGCTACGGGGTGCAGGACTTCCGGCAGGCAAAGGCTTCTTGCCGAAAAACGAAAGCACCACGCGCCAACCCTCCCAAGTGATTTTTCACGATTAAATAGGATAGCACTCTGAAGTGCACGTGCTACGTGATTTACATCCTGTCGAATTTCACACCCGTCATCACAATGGGCATAACCAGAAGCAAAGCGCATACCGGACCGAAAGGTTGATCCAGCCCCAGGGACAGCGCAAAGGCAAGCGTGTAGCCGCCCATTCCGGCCAGCGCGGCCAGCGCCAGCCCGGATTTCCAGCCCCGACCGAAGCGCCAGGCAAGGAGCGGCGGGACGAAAACCAGCGTGAAGGCCGCCATCACGCCGAGGCTGACCGTCGCCAGCGCCACCACCAGCCCGGCGAGCAGGTCGAAAAGCAGCAGACGGGGCCGCTCGCTCTGCCCGCGGGCCCGGTAGAACTCCGGAAAGAAGCGCGCCAGCAGCAACGGCCGCGACAACCAGGCCAGCACCGGCATCACCACCAGGGCCGCCAGCGCGGTCGCCAGCAGGTGGCCCTCGCCGGTGAAATACAGCTGCCCGTCGAAGAGGGCGTGGCCGGCCTGCTCGGCCAGCGGGTGGTTGGCCACCAGCAGCACCCCGCCGCCCCAGGCGAGCAGCATCATCAGCGCGTAGGCGCTGGCGCCGGCCCGGGCCAGCAGCCCCTTGACCAGCGCCGCCAGCAGGGCCGCCAGCACGCCGCCGAGGAGCATCGGCCCGTCGAGCACCATCGCCACCAGGGCGCCGGCCGAGGCCATCTGGGCAAAGGCCAGCGCCGCCAGCCATTCGTTGCGCAGGCGCAGGTACATGCCGATCAGCGGCAGGATGCCGGCCAGCAGCAGGCCGGTCGCAAAAGGCACCCGGAACAGCGGGTCGAACAACAGCTCGAAGCTCATGCGCCCACCTCCACCACCCGCGTGCACACCTGGTCGATGAAAGCGTGGTCGTGGGACACCAGCACGATGCCCTGCCCGCCGTGGGCCCGGCCGAGCCAGTCCGCCAGATGGGCGACACCGGCCCGGTCGAGGTTGTTGGTGGGCTCGTCG
Source organism: Zoogloea sp. (assembly GCA_023150125.1). GTDB lineage: Bacteria > Pseudomonadota > Gammaproteobacteria > Burkholderiales > Rhodocyclaceae > Zoogloea. The sequence continues at coordinate 2,543 of JAKLLM010000122.1, read as the reverse complement.
AGGAGCACCAGGTCGGCGGGCGCCGCGAGGCAGGCCCACAGGCGCAGGAACTGCAGCTGCCCGCCCGACAGGCGGTCGAGGCGCTCGTGCAGGCGCCCGGCCAGCCACGGCGGCAGGCCGGCCGGGGCGGCGCCGGTCAGGCCGAGCAGGTCACGCCCGCTGAGCGGCACGCCGCGAAGGTCGTCGAAACCCTGGGCCTGGTGGGAGATCTGCAGCCCCGGCGCCTTGTGCACCTCGCCGCCGAACACCCGCACCCCGCCCCACAGGGCCTTCAGCAGCGTGGATTTGCCGGCGCCGTTGGGGCCGGCGAGGCCGATGATCTCGCCGCGCCGGAGCTCGAAGTCGAGCGGCCCGGCCACCGGCCCGGCATAGCCGGCCCGGAGCCCCGCGACCCGCAGCAGCAGTTCGTCAGCCATGCGCTACTTGATGCCGGCGAGGAGGCGCCGGATCGTATCGTCGAAGAGGCCGAACAGATCGCCCGCCTCGGCCGAGCCGCCGACCGTGAAGGGCAGCACCACCACCGGGATCTGCGCCCGCTCGGCCAGCCAGTCGGACGCCGTCGCCCGGGTGTAGGCCGGGCGCAGGATCATCCGCGCCGGCTGGGCGCGCTGGCGCTCGAGCAGGGCCGCCAGGTGGCTGCTGCCCGGCTCGACGCCCGGCTTGGGCTCCAGCGCGCCGAGCTCCCGCAGGCCCAGCCAGTCGGCCAGGTACGGAAACGAGCGGTGCTGGACCCACACCGGCGCACCCTTGAGCGGCGCGGCGGCTTGCTCCCAGCGCGCCATCGCCGCCTTCCAGCGCTCGCTGAAGCGGGCGTGGCTGGCCTTGTAGGCCGCCGCGCCGGCCGGGTCGAGCTGCGCCAGGCGGGCCGCCAGCGCATCGGCGACCTTCTGGATGTTGCGCGGGTCGAGATGCAGGTGCGGGTTGCCGCCCGGGTGCACGTCACCGTCGGCCCGGTCAACGCGGGCCGGCACCTCGAGCAGGCGGACCAGCCCGGCCGCCTCGAGGTAGCCCGGCTGCCCGGGCTGGATGCCGGCGTTGCCGGATTCCCGCAGCACCACCGGCAGCCAGCCCACCTCGAGCCCGGCGCCGGTGGCCAGCACCAGCTGGGCGCTGCGGGCACGGGCGATCAGCGAGGGCTTGGCATCGACCCGGTGCGGGTCCTGCAGGGCATTGGTGGCGGACGAAACGCTCACCCGCTCGCCACCGATCTCCTTTGCCAGCGCCGCCCATTCGGGCACCGAGGCGAGGACGTTGAGGGCCGCCGAGGCGGGCAGCGCGGCCACAGCGAGCCACAGCGCGACGAGGCGCCAGATCAGGTTACGAAACATCGCCACCTCCTCAGAACTTGTGGGCGCCGTGGGCACCCAGGCTCATGACGTACTGCAGCCACACCTGGTTGTCGGCCTCGCCGTTCCGCGACTTGTCGCGGGCGAGCTGCAGGCGCAGGCGCGAGAACTCCGACGGCGACCAATCCACCATCGCCGTCTGGCGACTCGGATTGTAGGCCCCCAGGATCGGCAGGTCAGTGCTGCTGAGGGTGCCGAGGTCGGCCGTGCCCGAGCGCAGCCAGTCACCGCGCACACCGACGCGCCAGTGGGGCATGAACTGATACACCGCCTGCAGGTAGCCGCCGGACTGGCGGAAGCGGGCGTCGGACGCCACGTTAGCAACGTCGACATCGTAGGTCAGCTCGCCGCTCTCGCGCCGCCACAGGTACTCGCCCTGCAGCTTCAGGTAGCGCTCGGTCGCGTTGCCGTTGGGCGCCCATTTGTAGATGAAATCGGCGATCCAGGTCTGGCTACGGCCGGAGAAGGTGTTGTTCACGACAGCGCCGTTGCTGTCGGCCTCGAAGCCCCGCTCCCGCGGCTGCGCACGCACGTGGGACAGGCCCGCCCGCCAGGCCGACGAATCGCCGATGTCGCCGCCCACGTGGGCGAAGGCCGTCCACAGGCCGGCGCCGTTGGCCTTGCGCTCGGCCCCCGGGAACTTGCCGCCGCTGGCCGCCTCGGCACCGAGCTCGAAGAACAGCCGGGTCGGTGCGACCCAGCGCAGCTGCACGCCGTCGTTCTGCAGCCGGTAGCCGAAGAAGGCCTTGTAGGCCAGCGGGGCGTCGCTGAAATCCCACTCGTGGGGGTGCTGCTGGTTGAGGTAGCCGATGCCGGACAGGAAGCGCCCGGCCTTCAGCTTGAGGCCGGTGGGCAGGGCCAGGGTCTCGACGTTCACCTCCTCCACCTCTACGACGCCGGCGCCGTCATCCTCGGCCAGCGCGAAGCGCGCGTTGCCGCGGAACAGGTGGTCCACGTTGGCCGAGAAGGCCAGCTCGGACTCGCCCAGCGAGAAGCCCTTGCGCGGGGGGCCGACTTCGCCGCCGGAGGGGATGAAGCCGTCTATGCGGTAGGCCGACGGGTCGCGCTGGAGGCGGGTGAACTTGCTGTCGATGATCAGCGACACCTGCGGGTTGAAGGCGCTCTCGCTGGCCGGCTGGGCCGCTGCGCGGGTCTCGGCGGCAACAGCCTCGACGCGGGCCACCGAGCGCACCGCCT
>JAKLLM010000121.1 GCA_023150125.1 Zoogloea sp. | reverse complement strand
AAGGCACCGGCTTCGAAACCCGCGTCGACAAGGCGCGCCTGCACCGCATCAAGGACCACTTCGAGGCGGTGCGGCCGCGCTACCGGGAGTTCATGTCCAACATCATCGGCGTCGACACCGACATCTTCGACAGCCAGATCCCCGGCGGGATGATCTCCAACATGGAGAGCCAGCTCAAGCAGCAGAAGGCCGCCCACCGCCTCAAGGAGGTGCTGGCCGAGGTGCCCAACGTGCGTCGCGACGCGGGCTACCCGCCGCTGGTCACGCCGTCGAGCCAGATCGTCGGCACCCAGGCCGTCTTCAACGTGATGATGGGGCGCTACAAGGCGATGTCCGGCGAGTTCGCCGACCTCATGCTCGGCTACTACGGCAGCACCATCGGCGAGCGCGACCCGGAGGTGATGGCGCTGGCCACCCAGCAGGGCGGCAAGGCGCCGATCACCGAACGCCCAGCCGACCTGCTGGAACCCGAATGGCAGACCCTGCGCGACACCGCGGTGGCCTTGCCGGGCTGCGACGGCAGCGACGAGGACGTGCTCACCTACGCGATGTTCCCCCAGGTGGGCACCAAGTTCTTCGAGACCCGCGCCGCCGGGCCGCGCAACCTCGGCCACGCCCCCGATGCCGCCGATGCCAGCCAGCCGGCCGTGCCGCCGGTGGACCGGCGCAAGGGCCCGGTGCGCAGCGAGGTGGTCTACGAGGTCAAGCTCAATGGCCGTTCCCACCGCGTGTCGGTGGCCCCGGCCGATTAACGAGGACGCGATGATGAGCACCATGCAGGATCTGATCGACGACTTGCGCCGCCGCCAGGAGGAGGCTTTCCTGGGCGGTGGCGCCGCGCGCCAGGACAAACAGCGGGAGGCTGGCAAGCTCACCGCCCGGGAGCGGGTGGCGGCCCTCGTCGATGAAGGCAGCTTCGAGGAGATCGGCCTGTTCGCCACCCACCGCTCGACGCTGTTCGGGATGGAGGGCAAGCAGCTGCCCGCCGACGGGGTGGTCACCGGGGCCGGCTCGATCGGCGGCCGGCTGGTGCACCTGGCCAGCCAGGATTTCACCGTGGCCGGTGGCTCGGCGGGCGAGGTGCATTCGATCAAGGTCGCCGAGATCATGCACCAGTCCCTCAAGACCGGCTCGCCCTTCGTGTTCATCAACGATTCGGGCGGCGCGCGGGTGCAGGAGGGGGTCGATTCGCTGTCGGGCTACGGCAAGGTCTTCAACGCCAACGTGCTGCTGTCGGGCGCGGTGCCGCAGATCTCGCTGATCTGCGGGCCCTGCGCGGGGGGCGCCGCCTACAGCCCGGCGCTCACCGACTTCATCATCCAGACCCGCCAGGCCCAGCTCTTCATCACCGGGCCGCAGGTCATCAAGCAGGTCACCGGCGAGTCGGTGACCGCCGAGCAGCTGGGCGGGCCGGACGCCCACATGATCCACTCCGGGGTCATCCACTTCATCGCCGAGGACGACCGCCACGCCATCCTGTTGTGCCAGAAGCTGCTCAGCTTCCTGCCCGCCAACAACCTCGAAGACCCGCCGCAGGTCGAGGGCGACTGCACCGTCGACCCCAACCCGCTGCTCGAAACCCTGGTGCCGGTCGACACCAAGCAGGCCTACGACGTGATCAAGGTGATCACCGCGGTGGTGGATTTCGGCGACTTCCTCGAGGTCCAGGCCGGCCACGCCCGCAACATCGTGGTCGGCTTCGGGCGCATCGGCGGCAACAGCGTCGGCATCGTCGCCAACCAGCCCTCGGTGCAGGCCGGCGTGCTCGACATCGACGCCTCCAACAAGGCCTCGCGCTTCATCCGCTTCTGCAACGCCTTCAACATCCCCATCCTCACCTTCGTCGACGTGAAGATCACGGTGATCCTGCGCAAGAGCTACGGCGGCGCCTACCTGGCCATGTGCGGCAAGGACCTCGGCGCCGACCGGGTGTTCGCCTGGCCGACCGCCGAGGTGGCGGTGATGGGTGCCGAAGGGGCCGCCGAGATCGTCTTCCGCAAGGAGATCGAGGAGGCCGACAAGCCCGAGGAGAAGCGCCAGGAGCTCATCGCCCAGTACCGCGAGGCCTTCTCCAACCCCTACGTGGCGGCCGAGCATCGGCTGGTGGACGCGGTCATCGAGCCCGCGCTCACCCGCCGCCACGTCGCCCAGGCGCTGGAGTACCTGCGCATCAAGCGCCAGCCGCGGCCCCATAAAAAGCACGGCCTGATGCCGCTCTAGGAGACGCGCGATGGAAAACCACCACGACCCGAAGGCCGACGGCGAGCTCCTCTCCACCCTGCAGGCGCTGCGCGACGAGGTGCGCGGCCTGGCTGGCCGCGTGGCCGAGCTCGAAGGCTGCCTCGCTGCCGCCGGCATCCGCCCGCCGCCTGCCGCGCCCGCTGCGGTGGCGCCCGCGCCGGCCGAGGCACAGCACCCCGGGATCACCGAAGAGGAGCTCCTCGCCATCTCGGCGGCGGTGGCCGCCTACCTGGGCGTGCGCGCCCACATCCGCCAGGTGCGCCTGATCCAGTCCACCACCTGGGGCCAGATCGGGCGGCTCAACGTGCATGCCTCCCACCAAAGACGCCACTGACAGGACATCACCGTGAAGCTCAACATCACCATCGACGGCAAGACTTACGAAGTGGACGTGGAAGTGGCCGAGGCCGACCACGCCGGCCTGCCGCCAGCCTACCCGATCGGTTCGGCGCGGCTTGCCGGCAGCGTCGTCGAGAGCCCGGCGCCGTCCGCCGCACCCAGCACCGCGCCGGTGGAGAACGAGGCCAAGGTCTGCCGCAGCCCGGTGTCGGGCATCGTCGTCAAGCTCATCGCCCAGCCCGGCCAGAGCCTCCAGGTGGGCGACAGCCTGATGGTGCTGGAAGCCATGAAGATGGAAACCAACATCACCGCGCCGGTGGCCGGCAAGGTGGCCACGATAAGGGTCAAGGCCGGCGACACCGTGCAGGCCGACGAGGTGGTGGTCGAGTTCGACTAGCCCGGCGGCCGGGTGGCGCCGCGGCGCCCGCGTGCTAGCATGAAATTGAACCCCGGAGCCGTGTGCCCCGGGGCTGCCATGTGATGACTGCCGGGGCTGCGCCCTCGCGGCCTCGGCCCCGGACCCGAGGAGCCCATCATGCCCAGTGCCGCCTTTGAAGCGTCCCTGCCTTTCGTGTTGCGCTGGGAGGGGGGCTTTGTCGATCACCCCAACGACCCCGGCGGACGCACCAACAAGGGCGTCACCCAGAAGGTTTACGACGCCTGGCGCCGGCGCCAGGGCCTGCCGGTGCGCGACGTCAAGCGCCTGGAGGACGCCGAGCTGCACCGCATCTACGAAGCCGGCTACTGGCTTCCGCCCCGTTGCGACCGGCTGGCGCGCCAGCTCGACCTCGTGCATTTCGACACCGCCGTCAATATGGGCCCCGGGCGCGCCGTGCGCTTCCTGCAGAAGGCCGCCGGCTGCGGGGTGGATGGCGACTTCGGCAGCCAGACCGAGAAGGCCGTGCAGGCCTGCGACCTGGGTGATCTGATCGCCGGCTACTGCGCCACCCGCGAGGCCTACTACCGCGAGCTCGTGCGCCGCAACGCCAGCCTGGGGGTTTTCCTGAATGGCTGGCTGAACCGCCTCAACGCCCTGCGCCATGAAATCGGGCTGCCCGGCTTCGAAGCCATGCCGCGAGGCGGGGTGGATGAGGCCGGCGCCCGGCGCATCCCCGACATCGGCGAGGACGCCACTTACGACTTCTGAACGCCGGGCCGGAGCCTCGAACCGCGGCCCGCCGGCTTGGTCAGAAGCGGCTCAGAAGTTGCCGTACTCCCGGCACCAGCCGATCAGGGCCCGGGTGGACGGGTCGAGCCCCTCGGTGCCGACCTCGCCGCACAGGGCTGGCAGCAGCCGCCCGGCGAGCTGCTTGCCGAGTTCAACGCCCCATTGGTCAAACGAGTTGATCCCCCACACCACGCCCTGCACGAACACCTTGTGCTCGTAGAGCGCCAGCAGCATGCCCAGATGGTAGGGGCTGAGGCGCGGCAGCAGGATGGTGGTGGACGGCTGGTTGCCGGCGAACACCTTGTGGGGCAGCAGGGCGGCGATCTTGTCGGCGGGCACGCCGGCGGCCTGCAGCTCGGTGCGGGCCTCGGCCTCGGTCTTGCCGAAGGCCAGTGCGGCGCTCTGGGCCAGGAAGTTGGCCATCAGCGGCGCCTGGTGGCCCGGCAGCGGGTAGTCGCTGTGGGCGCTGGCGATGAAGTCGCTGGGCACCAGCCAGCCGCCCTGGTGGAGCAGCTGGAAGAAGGCGTGCTGGCCGTTGGAGCCGATCTCGCCCCACACGATGGGGTTGGCGTGGCAGCTGAGGGGCAGGCCGTCGCGGCCGACCGTCTTGCCGTTGGACTCCATCTCGAGCTGCTGCAGGAAGGACGGCAGGAAGCGCAGCGCCTCGTTGTAGGGCAGCACGGCGCAGGTCTCGGCGCCGAGGAAGTTGGTGTTCCAGATGCCGATCATCGCCATCAGCACCGGCAGGTTGCGCTCGAGGGGCGCGTCCTGGAAATGGCGGTCCATGGCCTGGGCGCCGGCCAGCAGGCGCTCGAAGCCGGTCATGCCGATGGCCAGGGCGATCGGCAGGCCGACCGCCGACCACAGCGAGTAACGCCCGCCGACCCAGTCCCACAGGCGGAAGATGTTCTCGGGCGGCAGCCCGAACTCGCGCACCTTGTCGACCGCCGAGCTCACCGCCACGAAATGCAGCGGTAGGGCCCGCGCCGCCTGCTCGCCCGCCGCGGCGCACAGCCACTGGCGTGCGGTGCAGGCGTTGAGCATCGTCTCCTGGGTGGTGAAGGTCTTGCTGGCGACGATGAACAGCGTGGAGCGCGGGTCGAGGTTGTCGAGCAGCGGCGCCAGGTGGGCGCTGTCGAGGTTCGACACGAAGTGCATGCGCAGCCCGGCGCGCTGGTAGGACGACAGGGCGCGGACGACCATCTTGGGGCCGAGGTCGGAGCCGCCGATGCCGATGTTCACCACGTCGCGGATCGCCTCGCCCGAGAAGCCGCGCCACAGCCCGCCCCGCAGCCGCTCGGAAAATGCCCGCATCTGCGCCCGCACGTCGCGGACTTCGGCCATCACGTCGTGCTCGGCGGAAGGGAAGGGGGTGAGCTTGAGGTGGCGCAGGGCCGGATGCAGAACCGCCCGGTTCTCGCTGGTGTTGATCGGCTCGCCGGCGAACAGGCGTTCGCGCCACCGGATGAGGTCGGCCGAGCGGGCCAGGTCGACCAGCAGGTCGAGGGTGCGGGCGTCGATGCGCTGCTTGGAGAAGTCCGCCAGCAGGCCGTCGACACTCAGGGAGAAGTTGGCGAAACGGTCGGGGTCTTCGGCGAAGAGGTCGCGCAGGTGGCGGGACGAGAGTTCCTCACGCCGGGCGGTGAGTTCCTGCCAGGCGGCGCTTTGGGTGATCGGCATGACGTTAACATCCATTTTCAATAGGCGTCGAATCTGGTGCGATTGTACACGGCCGCCGGGCCCGAGGCGCCGGCGCGCTCAGGCCGGCAGGGCTGGCGGGGTGTTCCAGATCGTGCGGGCGTATTCGAGGATGGTGCGGTCGGATGAGAACTCGCCCATGCCGGCCACGTTGAGCAGGGCGCGCCGGCTCCATTCGGCGGGCTGGCGGAAGACCGCGTCGACCTCGTGCTGGGTGGCCACGTAGCTGGCGTAGTCGGCCAGCAGCAGGTAGTGGTCGCCGTGGTTCACCAGGGCGTCGTAGATGTCGCGGTAGCGGTCGGGCTGCTGGGGGCTGAAGTGGCCGTCGCGGATGGCGTCGAGGGCGGCCTTGAGCTGCGGGTCGGCCTCGTAGATGGCCCGCGGGCGATAGGCGCCGGCGCGGATCTCGGCGACCTGGTCGGTGGTGTTGCCGAAGATGAAGATGTTGTCGGCGCCCACCTGCTCACGGATCTCGACGTTGGCACCGTCGAGGGTGCCGATGGTGAGGGCGCCGTTGAGAGCCAGCTTCATGTTGCCGGTGCCCGAGGCCTCGGTGCCGGCGGTGGAGATCTGCTCGGAGAGGTCGGCGGCCGGGATGATCAGCTCGGCCAGGCTCACCCGGTAGTTGGGGATGAACACCACCTTCAGGCGGTCGCCGATGCGCGGGTCGTTGTTCACCGTGGCGGCCACGTCGTTGATGAGGCGGATCACCAGCTTGGCGAAGTAGTAGGCCGAGGCCGACTTGCCGGCGAAGATCACCACCCGCGGCACCCAGTCGGCGCCCGGATTGGCCTGGATGGCCTGGTAGCGGGTGACCACGTGCAGCACGTTGAGGAGCTGGCGCTTGTATTCGTGCATGCGCTTGACGTGCACGTCGAACATGGCGTCGGGGTTGAGCGTGATGCACAGCTGCTTCTGCACGTAGGCGGCCAGGCGCTCCTTGTTGGCGCGCTTGATGGCGCGGAAACTGGCCATGAAGCTGGTGTCGTGCTCGTAGTCGCGCAGTCCGTGGAGCAGCTCGAGCTGGCGCCGCCAGTCGGGGCCGAGGCGCTCGTCGATCAGTGCGGCGAGGCCCGGGTTGGCCTGGGCCAGCCAGCGCCGCGGGGTGACGCCGTTGGTCTTGTTGTTGAAGCGCTCGGGCCACAGGCGGGCGAAGTCGCGGAAGATGGAGGTCTTCATCAGCTCCGAGTGGAGCGCCGACACGCCATTCACCGAATGGGACGCCACCACCGCGAGGTAGGCCATGCGCACGTAGCGCTCGCCGGACTCGTCCACCAGCGACACCCGGCGCATGAGGTCGGTGTCGTGGCCGTGCACGGCGGTGATGCTCTCGAGGAAGTCGGCGTTGATGTCGAAGATGATGCGCAGGTGGCGCGGCAGCACCCGGCCGAGCATCGACACCGGCCAGGTCTCGAGGGCCTCCTGCATCAGGGTGTGGTTGGTGTACGAGAACACCCGCTGGCACAGGCTCCAGGCGTGCTTCCATTCGAGCCCGTGCTCGTCGAGCAGGATGCGCATCAGCTCGGGGATCGCCAGCACCGGGTGGGTGTCGTTGAGGTGGATGCTGACCTTGTCGGGCAGGGCGTCGAAGCGCTGGTGGTTGACCAGGTAGCGCCGCACGATGTCCTGCAGGCTGGCCGACACGAAGAAATATTCCTGGCGCAGGCGCAGCTCGCGGCCGAGCAGGGTGGAGTCGTCCGGGTAGAGCACCCGCGAGACGTTCTCGGAGTGGTTCTTGATCTCGACGGCGCCGAAGTAGTTGCCCTGGTTGAAGGCCGACAGGTCGATCTCCTCGGTGGCCTTCGCGGACCACAGGCGCAGGGTGTTGGTGACCTTGGTGCCGTAGCCGGGGATGATCTGGTCGTAGGCCATCGCCAGCACGTCCTCGGTGTCGACCCAGCGCACGCGCTGGCCGTCTTCCTCGAGGCGGCCGCCGTAGCGCACCAGCACGCGGATCTCCGGGCGCTGGAATTCCCAGGGGTTGCCGTGGGTCAGCCAGTAGTCGGGCACCTCCACCTGCTGGCCGTCCACGATGCGCTGGCGGAACATGCCGTAGTCGTAGCGGATGCCGTAGCCGAAGCCCGGGATGCCCTGGGTCGCCATCGAGTCGAGGAAGCACGCCGCCAGCCGGCCCAGGCCGCCATTGCCGAGGGCCGCGTCGGGCTCGAGGTTGAGCAGCTCGTCGAGGTCCACGTCCAGCTCGTGCAGGGCCTGGCGCACGGTGGGCATGAGGTCGAGGGCCAGCATCGCGTTGCTGAAGGTGCGGCCGATGAGGAACTCCATCGACAGGTAGAACACCCGCTTCACGTCCTGCTCGTAGTCGCTGCCGATGGTCTCCATCCAGCGCCCGACCAGGTGGTCGCGCACCGCGTAGGAAACGGCGTGCAGCCAGTCTTCGTTGCGGGCGGAGCTGGGGTTCTTGGCGATCTGGTAGACGAGCTTGTTGCAGATGGCACGCTTCAGCGCCGAGACGTCGTGCAGCAGGTGGTCGTACTGGCGGGAGAACTGCTTCAGGTCCATGGTCGATCGGGCGCGGCGGTGAGCGGCTTAGTGGGTGGAGTGGAGGGCGGAGTGGGGCGCGAGTATGCCGTAAAGCGCCAGGTAGCGGGACGCGGCAGCGTCCCAGCCGAAGTGCTGGCGCATGCCCCGCTGGCGCACCTGTTTCCAGTCGGCGGGGCGGCGGTGGAGGGCCAGGGCACGGGCGATGGCGCCTGCGAGCGCCTCGCCGGTGAAAGGCTCGAAGACAAAGCCGGTGGCGCTGGTGTCGAGGGTCTCGAGGCGGGCGTCGGCCACCGTGTCGGCCAGCCCGCCGACCCGGCGCACCAGGGGCAGCGCGCCGTAGGCGAGGCCGTACATCTGGGTGAGCCCGCAGGGCTCGTAGTGGGACGGCACCATGATCACGTCGCTGGCGGCGATCAGCCGGTGGGCGAAGCCTTCGTCGTAGCCGATGCGCACGGCCACCGCGGCGGGGCTGGCCTCGGCGGCGGCGCGGAAGGCCGCTTCGAGGCCCGCGTCGCCGCTGCCCAGCAGCGCAAACTGCGCGCCTTCCGCGACCAGCCCGGGCAGCGCGTCGAGCACGAGGTGCAGGCCCTTTTGTTCGGTCAGCCGGCTGACGACGCAGAACAGCGGCGCGCCGGCCGCGCGCTTGAGGCCGAGCTCCCGCTGCAGCGCCGACTTGCAGCGAGCCTTGCCGGCCGGGTCGTCGGCGCTGAACGGGGCGGGCAGCAGCGGGTCGGCAGCCGGGTTCCAGACCGCCGCGTCGACACCATTGAGGATGCCTTCGAGCTCATGGGCGCGGCTGCGCAGGAGGCCGTCGAGGCCGCAGCCCTGTTCGGGGGACTGGATCTCGCGGGCGTAGCTGGGGCTCACGGTGCTGATCCGGTCGGCGTAGTACAGCCCGGCCTTCATGAAGTTGAGGCGGCCGTGGAACTCGACGCCATGCATCGCGAAGTAATGCGCAGGCAGGCCCAGACCGGCAAAATGCGCGGCGTCGAAGCCGCCCTGATAGGCCAGGTTGTGAACGGTGAACAGGCTGGGCGGCAGCGCCTGCCCGCGCCGCTCGGCTTCGGCGCGCAGGTAGGCTGGCGCGAGGCCGGCGTGCCAGTCGTGGCCGTGCACCACGTCGGGCACCCAGCCGGTGTCGAGCCCGCCGGCCAGCTGGGCGGCGGTCCAGCCGAGCAGGGCGAAGCGGAGGTGGTTGTCGGGGTAGGGTTGATGGTGGGCGTCGGCGTAGGGGCCGCCGTCACGGGTGTAGAAGGCCGGGGCGTCGATCACGTAAGCCTCGACGCCACAGGCGGGCAGCCGGCCGAGGAGCAGGCGGGCGCCGGCGTCGGCCATTGCCCCGGGGGGCGCCAGGCGGGCGAGCTCGGTGCCGCCCTCGAAGCCGGCGAGGATCGCCGGGAAGCCGGGCAGCAGCACGCGCACCTCGGCCCCCTGGGCGGCGAGGGCCGCCGGCAGCGCGCCGGCGACGTCGGCGAGGCCGCCGGTCTTGAGCAGCGGGAAGATCTCGGCACAAACCTGGAGTACGTGCATGGCGGTCATCCTTGAAGGGCGTCGAGCATCTGCTGGGTGACCAGCACCACGCCGCCTTCGGTGCGGTGGAAGCGGCGCGCGTCGAGGTCGGCGTCCTCGCCGATCACCAGGCCCTCGGGCAGCTTGCAGCCCCGGTCGATGACCACCTTGCTGAGCCGGCAGTGGCGGTTGATCTGCACGTCGGGCAGCACCACCGCCTCGTTGATCTCGCAGTAGGAGCGTACCAGGATGCTCGAGAAGAGCACCGAGTTGCGGATCACGGAGCCCGACACAATGCAGCCGCCCGAGACCAGCGAGTCGACCGCCATGCCGCGGCGGCCGTCCTCGTCGTGCACGAACTTGGCGGGGGCGAGCTGTTCCTGGTAGGTCCAGATCGGCCAGTCCTTGTCGTACATGTTGAGGGCCGGGGTGGTGGAGGCGAGGTCGAGGTTGGCCGCCCAGTAGGCGTCGATGGTGCCCACGTCGCGCCAGTAGGGGCCCGAGAAGGGCGGCGTGGTGATCGCCGACAGGCTGAAGGGGTGGGCCTGGGCCTGGCCTTCGGCCACCGCGCGGGGGATCAGGTCCTTGCCGAAGTCGTGGCTGGATTCGTGGTTGCGGGCGTCTTCCTCGAGCAGCCGGTAAAGATAGGGCGCGTTGAAGATGTAGATGCCCATGCTCGCCAGCGAGACGTCGGGGTTGCCGGGCATCGCGGGCGGGTCGGCGGGCTTCTCGACGAACTGGGTGATGTGGCGCGCGTCGTCGATGGCCATCACGCCGAAGGCATGGGCGTCGCGGCGCGGCACCTCGATGCAGCCCACCGTCACGTTGCGGCCGCTCTTGACGTGGTCGCGCAGCATCACCGAGTAGTCCATCTTGTAAACATGGTCGCCGGCCAGGATCAGGACGTATTCGGGCGGGCGGGATTCGTCGCGGATGATGTCGAGGTTCTGGTACACGGCGTCGGCGGTGCCCTGGTACCAGTGCTCCTCGTCGACGCGCTGCTGGGCCGGCAGCAGCTCGACGAACTCGTTGAGCTCCTTGCGCAGGAAGCTCCAGCCCCGCTGCAGGTGGCGCAGCAGGGAGTGGGACTTGTACTGGGTGATCACCCCGATGCTGCGCATGCCCGAGTTGATGCAGTTGGACAGCGCAAAATCGATGATGCGGAACTTGCCGCCAAAATGCACCGCCGGCTTGGCGCGCACGTTGGTGAGGTCGCGCAGCCGCGAGCCCCTGCCGCCTGCCAGCACCAGCGCCAGGGTTCGCCGGGCTTCCCTTCGGTCGATTGTCTTGCCGGTATCCATGATGTGCTCTTTTCTGCTTGCTTGATTTGAACGCTATGGCTTTGGCTCGCGGGCCCGGGGGCAGCATGCTGGCTGCGGGGCAGGGCGCCGGATGATGTCAGTGTGATTTTCCCGCAGTTTGCGCCGCCGTGCCTGTCAGGTGTTGCACGAAACCCCACGAGCAGCAGGGGTATCCACCAGCACGCGCAGTGTCTGCCCGGGG
>JAKLLM010000120.1 GCA_023150125.1 Zoogloea sp. | reverse complement strand
CCAAGCTGATCTGGCTGGCGCTGCGCAACATCACGGCAGACTGGAAGAAACCGATGCTGTACTGGAAACCGGCGATGAACCAGTTCGCCATTCTGTACGGCGAGCGTTTCATTCCGGCGATGGCACGATGAGCCGATTCTCCCGGCCCTGTAGGGGCAGGGCTGGAAGGATCTAAAAGCGCCTCGAACACAAAATTTCTGACACTCCCCAAAAACCGCGCAGAACCTTGATCTGGTATCAGCGTGCGGCTGAAGCCGCACCTACAACGGCCCGAAAACTTGAACTCGCCAAGCTCAGACTTACGCCATCTCAAGTCCGGACATCAAAAGTTCAAGTCCAACTTGAACACTTGCAAATCCGGGCATCAAAAGTTCAAGTCAGACTTGAACTCGCCAAGCTCAAACTTGAACTCACTCAAGTTTGAGCAACAAACACTCAAGTCGGACTTGAACTCACCGAGCTCAGACTTGAACTCAGTCAAGTCCGACTTGAGTGAGTTCAAGTCGACGCATCAAAGATCGGCGTGCACGAACAGGTTGCCCTCGGCGATCTCCGGCACCGCCATGCCGCGGGCGAGCATCCAGTCGCGCACCGCCAGCCCGGTGGCCTGGGGCCAGGGGCGCAGCTGCTCGGGGCGCACCAGGCGGTAGTCGGCGAGTTCCTCGTTCAGGCGGATCTCGCCGCGGGCCTGCACGTGGTAGCCGATGATGACCTCGTTCTTGCGCGCAAACGGGTAGGCGCCCAGCAGCTTCACCGACACGGCCTCCAGGGCAACCTCCTCCATCACCTCGCGGGCCACCGCCTCTTCGGGGCTTTCGCCCCGCTCGAGGAAGCCGGTGACCAGCGCGAACATCTTGTCGGGCCAGGCGTGGTTGCGGGCCAGCAGGATGGCGCCATCCCGGTCGATGCACTCGATCACCGCCGCCACCACCGGCAGCGGGTTGTCCCAGCGCACGAAGCCGCAGCCGGGAGCGAAGCACAGCTGGCGCTCGGCGCCGGCCATCTCGCCCCACTCGAGGGGGCTGCCGCACTGGGGGCAGAAGCGCCAGCTGCTCATTGCATCAGCCCAGCTTGGCGCCGACCCAGCCGGCCACCGAGGCCAGCGCCACCGGCAGGGCCGAGGCGTCGGTGCCGCCGGCCTGGGCCATGTCGGGGCGGCCGCCGCCCTTGCCGCCGACCTGCTGGGCCACCATGTTGACCAGCTCGCCGGCCTTGACCTTGCCGGTGAGGTCGCTGGTGACGCCGGCGATCAGGCTCACCTTGCCGTCGGAGACACTGGCCAGCACGATGGCCGCACTCTTCAGCTTGTCCTTCAGCTTGTCGAGGGTCTCGCGCAGGGTGGCCACGTCGGCGCCTTCCAGCGTCGCGGCGAGCACCTTGGCGCCGGCAATGTCGACGGCCTGGGCGGCCAGGTCGTCGCCCTGGCTGGCGGCGAGCTTGCTCTTGAGGCGGGCGAGCTCTTTTTCGAGGGACTTGATGGTGTCGATCACCTGGCCGACGCGGGTCAGCAGCTCCTGGGGCTGGGCCTTGAGGGCGCCGGTGACGCCGTCGAGGAGCTTCTGCTGGTCCTGCACCAGGGCCACCGCCACGTCGCCGCAGACGGCCTCGATGCGCCGCACGCCGGCCGCCACGCCGCCTTCGAGGGTGATCTTGAACAGGCCGATGTCGCCGGTGCGGGCCACGTGGGTGCCGCCGCACAGCTCCTTCGACGAGCCGATGGTGAGCACGCGCACCTCGTCGCCGTACTTTTCGCCGAACAGCATCATCGCGCCGGTCTTCTGGGCCGATTCGATGTCCATCACCGAGGCGTCGGTGGCGGCGTTGGCGAGGATCTCGTCGTTGACGATGCGCTCGATGCGGGCGATCTCGTCGGCGGTGACGGGCTGGGTGTGGGCGAAGTCGAAGCGGGTCTTGTCCGGGTCGACCTGGGAGCCCTTCTGCTGCACGTGGGCGCCGAGCACTTCGCGCAGGGCCTTGTGCATCAGGTGGGTGGCCGAGTGATGGCGGGCGGTGCGGGCGCGGGCGTCGGTATCCACCTTGGCGGTGACGCCATTGCCCACCGTGAGCTTGCCGGTGGTGACCACGCCGTGGTGGCCGAACACCGTGGCCTGGATCTTCTGGGTGTCCTCGACGGCGAAGATGCCGTGCACCGAGCGCAGCTCGCCGCGGTCGCCCACCTGGCCGCCGGATTCGGCGTAGAAGGGGGTGTCGTCGAGCACCACCACGCCCATCTCGCCTTCGGAGAGCTCGTTGACCGCCACGCCGTCCTTGTAGAGGGCCAGGATGTTGCCCTTGGCCTCGAGGCCGTCGTAGCCGTGGAAGGTGGTGGCCGGGCCGTCGTATTCGAGGTTGGCGGCCATCTTGAACTTGCCGGCGGCGCGGGCCTGGGCCTTCTGGCGCGCCATCGCGGCGTCGAAGGCGGCGGCGTCGACGGTCACCTCACGCTCGCGGCAGACGTCGGCGGTGAGGTCGAGGGGGAAGCCGAAGGTGTCGTGCAGCTTGAACGCCGTCTCGCCGTTGAACACGGTGTTGCCGGCGGCGGCCATCGCGGCGAGCTCGCCTTCGAGGATCGCCATGCCGTTCTCGATGGTGGCGAAGAAGCGGTCTTCCTCCTGCTTGAGGATCGCGGTGACGCGCGCCTCGCCGGCCTTGAGCTCGGGGTAGGCCTCGCCCATCTCGGCCACCAGGTCGGGCACCATCTTGTGGAAGAAGGCGGCGCGGGCGCCCAGCTTGTAGCCGTGGCGGATGGCGCGGCGGATGATCCGGCGCAGCACGTAGCCGCGGCCTTCGTTGCCGGGGATCACGCCGTCGGCGATCAGGAAGGAGCAGGCGCGGATGTGGTCGGCCAGCACCTTGAGGGACGGGCTGTCCATGTCGGCATTGCTGGTCTCCCGGGCCGCCGCAGCGATCAGGGCCTGGAACAGGTCGATCTCGTAGTTGGCGTGCACGTGCTGCAGCACCGCGGAGATGCGCTCGAGGCCCATGCCGGTGTCCACCGACGGCTTGGGCAGCGGGTGCATCACGCCGGCCTCGTCGCGGTTGAACTGCATGAACACGTTGTTCCAGATCTCGATGAAGCGGTCGCCGTCTTCGTCGGGCGAGCCCGGGGGGCCGCCCCAGATGTGCTCGCCGTGATCGTAGAAGATCTCGGTGCACGGGCCGCAGGGGCCGGTATCGCCCATCATCCAGAAGTTGTCGGAGGCGTAGCGGGCGCCCTTGTTGTCGCCGATGCGGATCACCCGCTCGGCGGGCACGCCGATTTCCTTGGTCCAGATGTCGTAGGCCTCGTCGTCCTCGGCATACACGGTGACGGTGAGCTTGTCCTTCGGCAGCTTGAAGACCTCGGTGAGGAGCTCCCAGGCATAGTTGATCGCGTCGCGCTTGAAGTAGTCGCCGAAGCTGAAGTTGCCCAGCATCTCGAAGAAGGTGTGGTGGCGGGCGGTGTAGCCGACGTTCTCGAGGTCGTTGTGCTTGCCGCCGGCACGCACGCATTTCTGCGAGGTGGTGGCGCGGGTGTAGGGGCGCTTGTCGAAGCCGAGGAAGACGTCCTTGAACTGGTTCATGCCCGCGTTGGTGAACAGCAGGGTCGGGTCTTCGTGGGGCACCAGAGAGCTGGAGGCTACGATCTGGTGGCCCTTGGAGGCGAAGAATTCAAGGAATTTCTGGCGGATTTCGGCGCTTTTCATCGGCGTGGGGTCTCCGGGGGGCGTCGGCAGGCGACTGTCGGGAACGCAGGTTTCAAAGGCCGAAATTGTAGCATTCAACCCTGCCCGCTCCCGCTGGCTATAATCCCGGCTCCAAGAACATACCAAGAGAAGAGGGAGCAGCCATGGGCCACCGCCTGTCCAAGATTTACACCCGCACCGGCGACGCCGGCACCACCGGCCTCGGCAACGGCAACCGGGTGTCCAAGAACAGCCTGCGCATCCACACCCTGGGCGAGGTCGACGAGGCCAACGCCGCGATCGGCGTGCTGCTGTGCGAAGAGATGCCCGACGAGGTGCGCCAGCTCCTGACCAACGTGCAGCACGACCTGTTCGACCTGGGCGGCGAGGTGTGCATCCCCGGCATGGAGATGATCACCGCCAAGCAAGTGCAGCACCTGGAAGACGAGCTGGACCGCTTCAACGACGACCTGGAACCGCTCAAGGATTTCATCCTGCCCGGCGGCACCCGCGCCGCGGCCCTGTGCCACCAGGCCCGCACGATCTGCCGCCGCGCCGAGCGGATGATCGTCGCGCTGGGCCAGGAAGAAGCGGTGAACGACGCCCCGCGCCAGTACCTCAACCGCCTCTCCGACCTGCTCTTCGTGCTCGGCCGGGTGCTCAACCGCGCCGGCGGCCGCGGCGACGTGCTGTGGCAGAAGCGCAAGAACGCCTGACACGGGCCAGACGCCCGCAAGGGCGTTGCAGGGGCGACTGAGTCGCCCCTATAAGCTGCCTCCACGCATACGGGAGCGCCGGCTTACCAATCCACCTTGTTAACAGTGCCCAGCGAGCGCCCCAGGAAGCGTTCGCCGATGGTCTGGAAGCGCAGCGGGATGTCGGTGACGGTGTAGCGGTAGGTGGACAGGCTCTGGCCGTCGTTGGCGATGCCCAGCTCGGTGAGGGTTCGGGCGGCCTGCTCGGCCACGGTGATGGCCGAATCGACAAGCCGCACATTGGGCCCCACCACGTCCTGCAGGAGCGGCTTGATGAGCGGGTAATGGGTACACCCGAGCACCAGGGTGTCCACGTTCTCGGCCAGCACCGGCTTGAGGTATTCCTGGGCGGTGAGGCGGGTCACCTCGTGCTCCAGCCAGCCCTCCTCGACCAGCGGCACGAAGAGCGGGCAGGCCTGGGAATACACCCGCACGCTGGGGTCGATGGCGTGCATCCGGCGGGCGTAGGCGTTGCTGTTGATGGTGGTCGGCGTGCCGATCACGCCGATCGCCCGGGAGCGGGACTCGGCCACCGCGGCGCGGGCGCCGGCGTCGATCACGTCGAGCACCGGGATCGCCCCGGCCTTGTCCTTGACCACCTGGGCTGCCACCGCCGCCATCGTGTTGCAGGCGATGATCAGCATCTTGACGCCCTGATCGAGCAGGTAGTCGGTGATCTGCCCGGTGAAGTGCTCGATGGTCGCCACCGACTTGACGCCGTAGGGCACCCGGGCCGTATCCCCGAAATAGACGATGTTCTCGAGGGGCAGGCGCTCCATCAGGGCGCGCACGACAGTCAGGCCGCCCACACCGGAGTCGAAGACCCCGATCGGCAGCTTACCGGTATCAGGCATGGCAGCAGGGAAAATGCGAGGGACGAGGAGCGCGGATTCTACGCCACCCCGGCGCCAAGCGGCGCCCGATGGCGCTCAGTAGTCGAGGCGGGAGACCAGCTCGGCTTCTTCTTCGGGGCTCAGCGCAAACTTGTAGGCCGATTTTTCATCGGGCAGCTCCCGCCATTTGCCGCCGATCTCGCGCAGGCGGCGCTCGATCTTGGCGCAGCTCAGGTGCATCAGGATGGCCGGCGCATTGACGCGCTCGCACATCCGCTCGGAGCCCAGCTGCTCGAACTCCAGCAGGCGCTCGTAGAAGGCCCGGTGGCGCGGATTGATCTCGATGAGGATGTCGGTGCAGCCCTTCACGCGGTGGGCATAAATGTAGAGCAGGTGGATCAGCGAGATGATCAGGCGCTTGGAGCGCGCCGTGGGGTCGATCGCGAAGCGCCCGAACTCGCACAGCTTGCAGCCCTGGGCGCGCAGCCTGGCGGCCTCTGCGCCATAGGTGCTGTCGAGGGCCAGGCCCGCCGGCGAATCGACGTTGACGGTGACGGTGGCGTAGATCCGCCCGAACAGCTCGGCGTTCATCGTGAGCTGGTTGGGCTCCTCGGCCGTGCCGACGGCGCCGTAACCCCGCCAGGCGTAGCGCTTCTGGATCAGCAGGTCGGTTTCGCGGCGACGCTCGCCGTCGCGCATGAGCATCTTGATCCGGAACTTGTCCTGGCGATGGGCAGGCACATCGACCTTCGGCCCATCCTCTGCAATGCACAGAGGATCGAAGCGCCACGACTCCATGGCAGTGACTTCCGCCAGGGTTTGCGGCGGACGTACTTCTTCGGACGAAGTTTTGGGATCTTTACGAAACATTGATCGATACTATACAGCGCCTTGAACGTGCGGGCCATCGTGTTGTCCGAGGGCCCAGGCAACGTGTTCCCTCACCATAAGGGACGCATCTTCCCGCCGCATTTCGAGCGCGGCAAGGACATCTTCCGCAGAATGCGCATTACCCAGCGCTATCGCGAGGTTGCGCAGCCAGCGTTCGTAGCCGATGCGGTAGATGGGGCTCCCCGCCATGCGCTCGTTGAAATCGGCCTCCGACCAGCGGAACAACTCCGCCAGCCGCGCCCCGTCCAGCCCGTGCCGCGGGGCGAAATCGGGTTCGACAGCCTTGCGGGCGAATCGGTTCCATGGGCATACCAATTGGCAATCGTCGCAGCCGTAGATCCGGTTGCCGATGAGGGGCCGGAACACCTCCGGGACGGCCTCCTTGAGCTCGATCGTCAGGTAGGAGATGCAGCGGCGCGCATCGACCCGGTAGGGCGCCACGATCGCCCCGGTCGGGCAGGCGCTGATGCACGCGCTGCAGCTGCCGCAATGGGCATCGGTCGCGGCATCCACCGGCAGCGCCAGGTCGGTGTAGATCTCGCCCAGGAAGAAAAACGAGCCCGCCTGCCGGGACAGCAGCAGGCTGTGCTTGCCGCGCCAGCCCAGGCCTGCCTTCTCGGCGAGGGCGACCTCCATGACGGGGGCCGAGTCGACGAAAACCCGGGCGGCCTGGGGGGCGACTTCGCTGATCCGGTCGGCGAGGCGCTGCAGGCGCGCGCGCAGCACCTTGTGGTAGTCCCGGCCCAGGGCATAGCGCGACACGTAGGCTCGGGAAGGGTCATCCAGCACCGCCTGTGCGTCCTCGGCGTCCGGCAGATACGACATGCGCGCCGAGATCACCCGGCGGGTGCCCGGCAGCAAGGCCTCGGGCCTGGAGCGCTTGACCCCGTGTTTGTACATATAATCCATCTGCCCATGGCAGCCGGCCTCGAGCCAGGCCGCCAGACCCGCCTCGGCATCGGCGAGCCCGGTGTCCGTGATGCCGACCTCGTCGAACCCGAGCGCCATCCCCCACGACTTGATGTCCGCGGCGAGGCGCGACAGGCTAGCCTGCCCGCCAGAAAGATTATCGTGCACCAAACTCACCCCTGGAATGATGGCGGCCTGTCAGCAAGGCTGCACCTGGCTGACGAAGATGCCACGCTGGCCGCCGGCGGCTTGCTGGCCGCGGCGCTCCCCCGACGCCTGACGATCCTCCTGCGAGGCGATCTGGGCGCCGGCAAAACCACGCTGACCCGCGGCCTGCTGCGCGGCCTGGGCTTCAGCGGCCGGGTCAAGAGCCCAACTTATACCTTGGTCGAACCGTATAAAGATTCTAGAATAAGTGTATATCACTTTGATTTTTATCGCTTCACCCATGCAGAAGAGTTTCTCGAGGCCGGCCTTGACGAGTATTTCGAAGGCGATGGCATACGCCTTGTCGAATGGCCCGACCGGGCGCACCCCTACCTCCCCGCGGCAGATCTGGAAGTCCTGCTGCACGTCGCTCCGTCCGGCGGGCGCGAGCTTGCCCTGCGGGCGCTGAGCAGCGAAGGCCAGACATGTCTCGACGATTTCATCGCACGTACCGCCAACTGGCCGCCGGCCAGCCCGACAGCCTGACCGGCACCCAGGGCAGCCCCATCACCCGGCGGCGCTTTCTCGGCTCGACCGGGGCCGCGCTGCTGCTGATGGTCAGCCGCACCGGCCAGGCCGCCCAGACCTCCATGCTCGCCGTGCGGGTGTGGCCGGCCCGCGACTACACGCGGGTCACCCTGGAAAGCCGCAGCCCGGTGAGCTTCACGCACCAGACGGTGCGCAACCCCGAGCGGCTGGTGGTGGACCTGGAAGGCGTCGAGCTCAACGACGTCATCCAGTCGCTGCCATCCAAGATCAGCGGGCAGGACCCTTACATCCAGCTGATCCGCGCCGGCCGCAACCGGCCGGGCGTGGTCCGGCTGGTGATCGAACTCAAGGCCGAGGTCACCCCGCAGGTGTTCACCCTCGCCCCGGTGGGCGAATACGGGCACCGGCTGGTGCTGGACCTCTACCCGGTCGAGCCGGTCGACCCGCTGCTCGCCCTGCTCGAAAAGATCTCCCCCGAGGAGGCTGCCGCCGGCGGCGCCAACCCGCCGCAGCGCGCCGAGGAAGCGCCACGCCGGGCCACTGCCGAAGCCCCCCGCAAGCCGGAGCCTGCCCAGCAGGCTCGCCTCGACGAGCGGCCCACCGAGACGGCCCGCGCCATTGACGACGAACGGGTCAGCCGGCTGATCACCATCGCGATCGACCCGGGCCACGGCGGCGAAGACCCCGGCGCGGTGGGCGCGGCCGGCAGCTTCGAGAAGCACGTGACCCTGTCGGTCGGGCGGCGCCTCAAGGCCAAGATCGACGCCCAGCCCAACATGCGCGCGATGCTCACCCGCGACGCCGATTACTTCGTGCCTCTGCAGCAGCGGGTGGCCAAGGCGCGCCGGGTTCAGGCCGACCTGTTCGTGTCGATCCACGCCGACGCCTTCATCAGCCCGACGGCCCGCGGGAGCTCGGTTTTCGTGCTGTCGGACAAGGGCGCGTCGAGCACCGCCGCACGCTGGCTGGCGCAAAAGGAGAACGCCGCCGACCTGATCGGCGGGGTGAACCTGGGCGTCAAGGACGGCCACCTGGCCCGCACGCTGCTGGATCTTTCCCAGACCGCGTCGATCAACGACAGCCTGAAGGTGGGCAAGGCGGTGCTCGGCGAGCTCGGCACCATCAACCGGCTCCACAAGGGGCAGGTCGAGCAGGCCAGCTTTGCAGTGCTGAAGGCGCCGGACATCCCGTCCATCCTCATCGAGACCGCCTTCATCTCGAACCCGGAAGAAGAGGCCCGCCTCAACGACGAGGCCTACCAGGACCACATGGCCGAGGCCATCCTGCGCGGGCTGAAGCGCTACTTCGCCAAGAACCCGCCGATGGCCAAGTCCAAGCTCGCGCGCCTGGACTGAACCCGCCCACCCCCGCTGCCCGGGGGCCGCGGCGGGGCTAGCGGATGCAGACCTTGC
>JAKLLM010000119.1 GCA_023150125.1 Zoogloea sp. | reverse complement strand
AGCCCTCCAGCAGAAAATTGGCCACCAGCCACGGGGCCTGGGGCGGCAGGTGGGCGGCCGGGTCGAAGCCGTGCTCGCGGATGTTCTTCACCACATGGGCGGCCACGTGCAGCGGCATCGCGCAGATCGCCCGGCGGGCGCGGATGCGCACCGGCCCGTCGGCGCTGGCGCACAGGATGCTCACGCCCTGCCTGTCCTCGTCCACCGCCAGCGCGTGGCCGGCCAGCCGGCGGGTGGCGGGCACCCGGGCGGCGAGCCCGCGGGCCAGGAAGGCGAGGCCGTCGGGCCAGGTGAGCAGGCTGCCGTCGGCGGCGTTGGCGGCCTGGCCGCCGCGGCTGGCGAAGTAGTGCAGGCCGGCCCAGGCCGACACCTGGTCGGGGGTGGCGCCGTATTCGTCGCGGCAGACGTAGTCGAGGTAGGCGTGCAGGCTGGGCGAGGTGTAGCCCTCGGCGGCCAGCCAGGCGCGAAAAGTGGTGCCGTCCAGGCGGCGGAAGGCCGGGTCGGCGCTGGAGAGCGCCAGCGGCACGCAGAAGGCGCGCCGGCCGTCGTGGCTGATGGCCTGGGTGAGGCGGGCGGTTTCGGCCAGGAAGCGGGCGTGCTGGGCGGCCTCGTCGGCGCCCACGTGGGCGGTGGGCAGCAGGCCGTCGCGCCAGGCGCCGGCAAAGTACAGGCGCTCGTCGGGGGCATGCACCAGGGCCGCCTCGCTGAAGCGCGGGCGGGGGCCGAAGGGGTCGGCCTCGATCACCCCGAGTTCATGCAGCAGCTCGCGCACCGGCTTTGATTCCAGCGAGGGCAGCGGCAGGTAGTGGGCGCCGCGGGGGAAGGCGAGGGGCCCGGAGGGGCTGTCGAAGTGCCCGCCGGCGGCGTTGCCGAAGGGCTCGGGGCCCTCTACCAGCAGGAAGTTGTCATGGCCCTCTTTGGCCAGCCGCCAGGCCGCGCTGAGGCCGGCGATGCCGCTGCCGAGGATGGCCACGCCGGTCTGGATCTCGCGCAGTGGGGCGGCTAGTGGGACGGGCAGGGGGGCGCCGCCGCGCAGCCCGTGGCCGGCGTCCATGCCCGGGCGCAGCACCATGATCGGGATGCCCAGGTGTTCCAGCCGGCGGCAGCCGGGCAGGGCGCTGGCGAGGCCGGCCGCCGCCGCGGTGGCCAGAAAGCGCCGCCTGCCGATCACCGGATCACCCGGCCCCAGTCCTCCTCGAAGTAATGCACCAGGGCCTGGGTGTTGAGGTGGTTGGGCTCGACCGGCAGCGGGCGCATGTCGGGCGGGAAGCTGAACATCAGCCGGGTGCTGTCGGCGTCGAGGAAGCGGGTCGGCACGCTGTAGCGGGTGGGCGGCACGAAGCCGGGGCGCTTCATGGCGAGGTTGAAGCCCCATTCGCCGAACGAAGGCACCAGCGCGTGGTAGGGGTGGGTGCTGAAGCCGGCCGCACGCAGGGTGGCGTCGATGCACCAGAAGCTCCGCGGCGCGAACCACGGCGAGGTGGATTGCACCACCAGCGCGCCGTTCTCGGAGAGGTGCCGGGCCATCAGCCGGTAGATCGGCACCGAGTAGAGCTTGCCGAGGCCGAAGCTGGAGGGGTCGGGAAAGTCGGCGACGATGAGGTCGAAGACTTCGGCGTTGGTCTCGAGCCACTGGCCGGCGTCGGCGTTGATCACCTTGACCCGCGGGTCGCTGAGGGCGCCGGCGTTGAGGGCGGTGAGTTCGGCATTGCGGCTGAAGAGATCGGTCATCGCCGGGTCGAGGTCCACCAGCGTGACGTGCTCGATGTTGGCGTGGCGCAGGATCTCGCGCACCGCCAGCCCGTCGCCGCCGCCCAGCACCAGCGCCCGCCGCGCCCAGGGCATGCTCTGCAGCGCCGGGTGCACCAGGGCCTCGTGGTAGCGGTGCTCGTCGCGGCTGGAGAACTGCAGGTTGCCGTTGATGTAGAGCCGGGTGTCGTCCTTCCAGCGCGTCACCACCAGGCGCTGGTAGGGCGTGGTGGTGGCGAAGATCACCTCGTCGCCGAACAGGCCCTTCTCGGCCCAGCGGGTGAGCTTGTCGGAGCCGGCCAGCCCGGCGGCCAGGAAGGCCATCACCAGCATGCCGCGCAACAGGCGCGGGCGCAGGCCGGGGATCTCGGCGCGGTAATGCCAGAGTGTCCACAGCGCCACCGCCACGTTGGCCATCCCGAACAGGAAGCCGGTGCGTGACAGCCCCAGCTTGGGCGCCAGCACCAGCGGGAACAGCAGCGACACCGCCAGCGCGCCCAGGTAGTCGAAGGTGAGCACCCGGCTCACCAGTTCGCTGAAGCTGGCCTGGCGGGCGTTGAGCACCCGCATCACCAGCGGGATCTCCATCCCCACCAGCACCCCGAGCACGAACACCAGCGCATACAGCGCGCTGCGGAAGGGCGCCGACATCCACGCGAAGAGCAGGAACAGCAGCGTCGCCGACAGCCCGCCGAGCAGCCCGACCAGCAGCTCGATGTCGATGAAGCGGGCCAGCACGTCGCGGTCGTCCACGTACTTTGAAAGGTGCGAGCCGACCCCCATCGCGAACAGGTAGCAGCCGATGATCGACGAGAACTGCAGCACCGAGTCGCCGAGCAGGTAGCTCGACAGCGCACCGGCGATCAGCTCGTAGGCGAGCCCGCAGGAGGCGACGACGAAGACGGAGAGGATCAGCAGCCGGTCGGGGAGGCGGCCGGCCGGGCTGGCAGGGTGTGACATGGGCCGGGACTTTACCCGGAATGCGCTTGCCCGGCACGGGGAATGCTGGCTAAATACCAGCCCGCTCACCGGGGAAAACGCCGATGGAAGCCTTCTACAACTACCTTGCGCACCTGCTGTCGGGCCTCGTGATGGTGGCGCTGTTCGCCGCGATCTACCTGCGCGTGACGCCCTTCTGCGAGCGCGCGCTGATCCGCCAGGGCCTGGTCGCCCCGGCCCTGTCGTTTGGCGGGGCGACGCTGGGTTTCTCGCTCACGGTGGCCTCCAGCATCCTGCACAACGACAGCTACCCGATGTTCCTGCTGTGGGGCGGGGCCGGCCTCGCCACCCAGCTGCTCACCTACGCGGTGCTGGCCCGGCTGCTGCCCGGGCTGCCGGGCCAGCTCTCGTCCAACAACGTCGCAGCGGGCGCCTTCGCGGGCACCGTCGCGCTGGTGGTGGGCATCGTGAACGCGGCGTGCATGTCGTGAACCCGCCGGCCGACGCCGACTACGCGCGCCGGGCGATCGCCGCCAAGGCGCTGGCGCGGCGCAACCAGTCGCGGAGCAACCGGGCGCTGACGGTGGGCGCCATCGGCGGTGCGCTGATGGGCGAGCTGTGGAGCCTCGTCGAGCCGGATGGCGCCGCGCCCTATCGCAAGATGCTGGTCTCCGTGGCGGCCGGCGTGCTGGTCGCGATCTACGTCCATGTGGTTCGCACGCGCCGCCATCCGCCGCCCCAGGCGGCCTGCCCGGCCTGCGGCCACGACTGGGAGATCCGCAAGGCCTGCGAGCCGACCTGGCAGATCATGCTGCAGTGGGACAAATGCCCCGGCTGCGGCGCCTTGATGGGCGACGAGATGCTTCAAATCGCCGTGGCCCGCAGCCGCGGCTACAGCGGGCTGGCGCTCGCCCGTTATCTGGACAAACAACATCAGGAGCAGACATGAGTCTCGGGTCCTTCATCAAGAAACAGTTCATCGACGTCCTCCAGTGGAACGAGGATTCCGACGGTACGCTGGCCTGGCGCTACCCGATGGAAGACTTCGAGATCCAGTACGGCGCCAGCCTCACGGTGCGCGAGTCGCAGATGGCGGTGTTCGTGAACGAGGGCCAGGTGGCCGACGTGTTCGGGCCCGGCCTGTATACGCTCACCACCCGGACCATCCCGGTGCTCACCAACCTGAAAAACTGGGACAAGCTCTTCGAGTCGCCCTTCAAGTCGGACGTGTATTTCTTCAGCACCCGCCTGCAGCTCGGCCGCAAGTGGGGCACGCCGCAGCCGGTGACGATCCGTGACAAGGATTTCGGCATGGTGCGGCTGCGCGCCTTCGGCATGTATTCGTACAAGCTGGCCGACCCGCGCAAATTCTTCACCGAGATCAGCGGCACCCGCGCCGAGTACACGGTGGACGAGCTCGAGCAGCAGCTGCGCAACCTGGTGGTCGCCACCATGAGCGCCACGCTGGGCGGCGCCGAGGTGCCGTTTGTGGACATGGCCGCCAACCAGCTCCTGCTGTCCGACAAGATGCGCGAGGCGATGACGCCGACCTTCGAGCGCTACGGCCTGACGCTCGACAACTTCGCGGTCGAGAACATCTCACTGCCCGACGAGCTGCAGAAGGCCATCGACGCACGCATCTCGATGGGCATGGTCGGCGACCTGGGCAAATACACCCAGTTCCAGGTGGCCCAGTCGGTGCCGCTGGCGGCCCAGAATGAAGGCGGGCTGGCCGGCGTCGGTGCCGGGCTGGCGGCGGGCGTGGGGATGGGGCAGGTGATGATGGACGCGCTGCGCGGCAGCCAGGCCCCGGCTGCCGCTCCGGCCGCTGCAGCTGCGCCCGCCCCGGCCGCCGACGACCCGGAGGCGCGCCTCGCCAAGCTCAAGGCCCTGCTCGACAAGGGCCTCGTCACCCAGGCCGACTACGACTCGGCCAAGGCCGAGATCATCAAGAAGCTGATCGGCTGAGCGTGGTCGCGGCCTTGTCACGCCTCCGGGGCGCCTGAGCATGTTCAAGCTGGCCTGCCCGTCCTGCGGCGCCGAGGTGGCTTTCCGCTCGGCCACCTCGGCGATTGCCGTCTGCGAATACTGCCGCAGCACCCTGCTGCGCGAGGCCGACGCGGTGCGCGACGTGGGCAAGATGTCGGCGGTGCTCGAGGACTACTCGCCGCTCGCCATCGGCGTCTCCGGCGTCTATTCGGGCGCCGCCTTCACGGTGATCGGGCGCATCCAGCTGCGCTACGACGCGGGCTTCTGGAACGAGTGGTACATCGGCTTCGACGACGGCAGCGCCGGCTGGCTGTCGGACGCCTCCGGGCAGTACGCCGTTACGGTCGACGCCGGCCTGGCCGACGACGCGCCGCCCTTCAAGCAGCTGGTGCCCGGCGGCCATTACCGCCACGACGGCGTTGACTACATCGCCGCCGACCTGCGCAACGCCCGCTGCAGCGGTGGCGAGGGCGAGCTGCCCTTCCGGGTCGGCGCCGGCTGGGAGGCGACGGTGGCGGACTACCGCCAGACCCACCGCTTCCTGACCCTCGACTACTCCGAAGGCTTCCCGCCGCGGCGCTACGTGGGCAAGGCGGTAAGCCTGGCCGACCTCAAATGCCAGCGCCTGCGCGAGCCCGACGCGATCGCCCGCAGCGCCGGCCACCTGAAGGGCGCCGCCGAGGCCCTGGCCTGCCCGGCCTGCGGCACTTCGATCGCCTGGAGCCCGGGCGTCGCCGAGCAGCTCCACTGCCCCAGCTGCGGGGTGCGCTCGGCGATCAGCGGCGGTGCTGCCGAGGTGCTCGACGGCGCCCGCCGCGCGGCCCGGGTCGCCACAACCCTGGCGCTGGGCGACACCGCCAGCTTCGACAAGGAGCGCTGGCAGATCATCGGCCTGCTGCGCTGCCGGGAGCAGGGCGGCACCGACGAATGGACGGAATACCTGCTCTACAGCGCCCAGGCCGGTTTTTTGTGGCTGGTGGAATCCGACGCCGGCTGGGACAAGGTGCGCGTGCTCGACAGCTGGCCCGAGTCGGTGTCGGCCAGCGCGGTGCGCCTCGATGGCGCCGCCTTCACGCGGATGCAGGCCTATGGCGCCGAGGTGACCTACGCTGCCGGCGCCTTCAACTGGCAGGTAAAAGTGGGCGACAAGGTGAGCATCACCGACTACCGCGGCCCCCGCGGCACCCTCACCAGCGAGCAGGGCAAGTCCGAGCTCGGCTGGAGCCTGGCCCAGCGCGTGCCGGCGAGCACCGTGGACGGCTGGTTCGGCAAGGGCGGCAAGCTCGCGGCGGCGGCGGCCCTCGGCGGGCCTGCGCTGGGTAAGGCGGATGCGCCCGACCGCGCCGCACTGCGCCCGCTGGCCTGGGTGTTCACGGTGCTGGTGCTGCTCACCAACGTGCCCATCGCGGTGATGGGCGGGCTCTACAGCTGGGTGCTGGTGCTGCTCGCCATCGGCGTGCTGTGGCTGCCGGTGTTCACCGACTGGGTGGATGGCTGAAGCATGTCGCGCTGGTCTTACATCGTTTTCGCGATCGTGGTGCTGGGCGTCGTGACCCTCCTCAACCTGGAGCACGTCAACGACCGTGGCGGCAGCCGCGGCTGGAGTGGCGGGAGCTCGTCCGGCGGCGGCTGGTCGTCCGGGGGCGGCCACAAGTGAGCGCCTTCCTGCCCCGCGGCCGCCATCTGCTGGCCGACTTCCACGGCGTCGCCCCTGGCTGCCTGGGCGACGTGGCCGCCATCGAAGCCCTGCTGCGCGCCGCCGCCGACGCCGCCGGAGCGACCCCGGTGGCCGGCCACTTCCACCCCTTCGGCCCCGGCCTCGGGGTCACCGGCGTGCTGCTGCTGCAGGAATCCCACCTCAGCATCCACACCTGGCCCGAGCATGGCTTTGCCGCGGTGGATGTGTTCATGTGCGGCGGCGCCCGGCCCGAGAAGGCCGTCGACGCCATCGCCAGAGCCCTGGCCGCCAGGTCGGTGGAACTGCGGGAAATCGCCAGGGGTGAGTCGCCGGAACGCTCGCGCTAAACTCGCAGCCTTCGTCTTCGCCCAGCAGCTCTCGCCATGCCCCCAGCCGCCATTCCGCTCGCCCACGCCTACCGCCTCCTCAACCACGGCCCCACGGTGCTGGTGTCGTCCGCCCATGCCGGCCGGCGCAACGTGATGGCGGCGGCCTGGAACATGCCCCTCGATTTCGACCCGCCCAAGGTGGCGGTGGTGATCGACAAATCCACCTTCACCCGCGAGCTGATCGAAGCCTCCGGCGAGTTCGTGCTGGCGGTGCCGGGCCGGGCGATCGCCGGGCAGGTGCTGGCGGTGGGCTCGCGCTCGGGGCGGGAGGGCGACAAGTTTGCCGCGCTGGGCCTGGAGGCCTTGCCGGCTTCGCGGGTGGCGGCGCCGCTGCCGGCGGGCTGCATCGGTTGGCTCGAGTGCCGGGTGATCCCCGAGCCGCACATCCAGCAGGCCTACGACTTGTTCCTCGGCGAGGTGCTCGCCGCCTGGGCCGACCCGGCGGTGTTCAGCGACGGGCGCTGGCATTTCGGTGCCGACGGCGAGCGCAGCATCCACTATGTGGCCGGCGGGCAGTTCTTCGCCACCGGCGAGGCATTCGACGTGAAAGGCTGAAGCGCCATGAACCTGCCCACTGTCTACGAAACTTCACAACTGGCCCATATCATCGAGCAGGCCATGATCTGCCAGTGCGCCTGCCCGGCCCAGGTGGCCCAGGAGCTCCTCGGCCTGCGCGAGCTGTTCCGTTACCAGCGCGATTGTTCGGCGGTCCGCAAGGAAGACGCCGGCGTGCACGCGCGGATCATGCAATCCCTGTGCGTGGCCCATGCGGAGCTCGAAACCTGCCTGGGGGACGTGCTTGCCGTGGAGGGCTGGGACCCGGCCACCCTGAGCATGCCGGAGGGCCTGCGCCAGCTGCGCGACGACCTGCTGCGCTAGCGGCCGGGAGGCGCTCCGGGGCACCGGATGCGGGCGCCGGCGGAGCCTCGGGAGGGGGGCGAAAAGATTCTTGCTGCACTGCACAAAAAACGCTTGCATTTGGTTTTGTTGCGGTGCAACATAGAACCCATACCGAAGCTTTTTCGGTGATCGCAGCCCCAACCCCAATTTGAGGAGATCATCATGTCCGCCACCCCCGAGAAAATCGCCGCCGTCAGCAAGGCCAACGTCGAAGCCGGCCTGAAGTCCGCTTCCGCCTTCGTGACCACCGTGTTCACCGCCGCCGAGCGCGTCGCCACCCTCAACCTGGCCACCGCCCGCACCGCCTTCGACGACAGCGTCGCCTTCTCCAAGGCCATCATGGGCACCAAGGACCCGAAGGCCCTGGCCGCCCTCAGCCTGAGCGCCGTGACCCCGTCCGTCGAGAAGTCCGTGGCCTACAGCCGCAGCCTGTCCGTGATCGGCACCGACACCCAGGAAGAGCTGACCAAGCTGGTCGAAGCCGAAGCCTCCGTGCTCGGCAAGAACTTCGACACCGCCCTGGAGAGCCTCTTCAAGAACGCCCCGGCCGGCTCCGAGTCCGCCGTTGCCGCCGTCAAGGCTGCCCTGGCCAACGCCAACTCCGCTTACGAAGGCGCCACCAAGGCTGCCAAGCAAGTCGCCGCTGCCGCCCAGGCCAGCGTCGAGAAGGCCACTGCCGTCGCCGTCGAGAACGTCGACAAGGGCACCAAGGCTGCCGCCTCCGCCCTGAAGGTTGCCTGATAGGCACATGAACCCGCCGGGCGGCCCGATCCTGCAGTTCGCTGCGAGCGCGGGCGGTTCGGCGAGGTTTGCTCTCACCTCTCGCGGGAGGTGACCCAGAAAGGCCCTTCGGGGCCTTTCTGCTTTTCCGGAGTCCGCCGATGAGCCGTCGCAAGTCGCCCCTGGTTGCCGCGCTGTTCAAGCTCACCCGTGCCGGGGTGCGCCAGTCGGCGCGCATCGGCCAGGCGGCCACCCGCCACGGCGTGAAGGCCGGCGGCAAGCTGGCCGAGCGGGCCGGGCGGGTGATGTCGGCGGTGGCGACGCCGGCCGAGGCGCCGGGCCCGGTGGCTGGCGGGCGCTGGCACGAGGGGCGCTGGGGCCTCGGCACGCTGGCCATGCGGCGCTGGCGGCTGTTCATCCCGGTGGGGGCGACCGCCCGGAAGCCCCTGCCGCTGCTGGTGCTGCTCCACGGCTGCGCCCAGGACAGCGCCGCCTTTGCCGCCACCACCCACGCGGCGGCGGTGGCCCGGGACAAGGGCTTCGCGGTGCTGATGCCCGAGCAGGGCCAGGATGCCAACCCCCAGCGCTGCTGGAACTGGTTCGGCAGCGAGGCGCGGGTCGGGCTGGAAACCCAGACCCTGATGGCCATCATCGACCACGTGGTGCAGGCCTGGCCGCGGGTCGGCGGGCCGCTGTTCGCGCTGGGCCTGTCGGCCGGCGGCGCGATGGCGCTGACGCTGGCCTTGCGCCACCCCGAGCGCTTCTGCGCGGTGGGCAGCCATTCCGGCGCCGCACCGGCCAGCGCCCG
>JAKLLM010000118.1 GCA_023150125.1 Zoogloea sp. | reverse complement strand
ACCCCGGCCGGCCCGACTTCGTCGTGCGGCTCCTGGGCGTGTTCGCCACCAGCAACGCCGACACCGCCCGGCGCATCGATGAGGCCGCCGGCACCGCAGACTGGGCCACCCTTGCCGAACTCGCCCACGGCCTCAAGGGCTCGGCGGGCAACATCTCGGCCACGCAGCTGCGCCAGCAGGCCGCCCTCACTGAAGAGGCCGCCCGCAATGGCACCCCCGAGGCCGGCCACCACGCCACCCGGCTGGCCGAACTGCTGCGCCGCTGCCTCGTCGAGATCGGCGCCAGAGCCGCGTAACCCTCCCCCTCAGCCCGCCGCCGCGAGCTCCCGTGCCGCAGCCGCCAGGGCCGGCGCATCAAGGGACGCCAGCGGCAGCAGGTGGGCCGCCTCCAGCCGGCGGTAGAGGCCCTCGCCGCCGCGCTTGTAGGCCGGGTCGTAGTGCTGGCTCACCAGCTCTTCCGCCAGCTGGCGCCAGGTGCCGGCATCGACCAGCGCCTGCCAGCCGCCGACCCGCTCGTGGCCGTGCTGGCCCACCAGCCGCTCAAGCTTTTCGTTGAAGGCGGCCGGCTCGGCGATGAGGTCGGCGTAGCGCTCCAGCAGGTGATCCACCCGCGCCTCGAGCGGCGCCTGCACCAGCGTGCACTCACCGTCGCGCAGGCACTCGAAGAGCACGCCGGGCACATGCAGTCGCCCGACACGCCGGCTCTCGGACTCGGCCCACACCGGGCGCGCCGGGTCGAAGCCGCGCAGGGCCGACCACAGCCGCGTCTCGAAGGCCTTCTGGCCCGGCTGGTTGGTGTTGGGCGCGCCGCCCAGGACCGAGCCGCGGTGGCAGGCCAGCCCTTCGAGGTCGAGCACCTGGGCGCCCTCCGCCGCCAGCGCGTCGAGCAGCGCGGTCTTGGCGCTGCCGGTGGGCCCGCACAGGATGTTGAAGCGGAGCTTGGGCGGCAGCGCGTCGAGGGCTTCGAGCACGCCCTGGCGGAAGGTCTTGTAGCCGCCCTCGAGGCGCCGCGCCGCCCAGCCGATCTGGCCCAGCACCACGGTCATCGCGCCGCTGCGCTGGCCGCCGCGCCAGCAGTAAATCAGAGGTTTCCAGCTCTTCGGCTTGCTGAGAAAATGCGTCTCGATGTGCCGCGCGATGTTGCGCGACACCAGCGCCGCGCCCACCTTCTTCGCCTCGAAGGGCGACACCTGCTTGTAAAGGGTGCCCACCCGCACGCGCTCCTCGTCGTCGAGCACCGGGCAGTTGATCGCCCCGGGAATATGGTCTTCGGCAAACTCCGCCGGCGAGCGGACGTCGATGATGGTATCGAATTCGTCGAGCCGGTCGAGACCGACGGAAAAGGGAGCGGGATGGGCGGACACGTTTGAACCGATTGATTGAACTGGAAAAACCGAGATGACCGAAGCACCTCTGCGACTCACCGAATTGTCTCACGGCGGCGGATGCGGCTGCAAAATCGCCCCCGCCGCGCTGGCCGAGATGCTCGCCCACATGCCTGTGGCCCAGCCCTTCGCCAACCTGCTGGTGGGCACCGAGACCGCCGACGACGCCGCCGTCTGGAAGCTCAACGACCAGCAGGCCCTGATCGCCACCACCGACTTCTTCATGCCCATCGTCGACGACCCCTTCGACTTCGGGCGCATCGCCGCCACCAACGCCCTCTCCGACGTCTACGCGATGGGCGGCACGCCGATCATGGCGCTGGCGATCGTCGGGATGCCGGTGGGCAAGCTGCCGCTGGCGGCGATCGGGCGCATCCTCGAAGGCGGCGCCAGCGTGTGCGCCGAGGCCGGCATCCCGGTGGCCGGTGGCCACAGCATCGACTCCCCCGAGCCGATCTACGGCCTGGTGGCCCTGGGCCTCGCCCACCCGGACGTTATCAAGCGCAACCGCGACGCCAGGGACGGCGACGTGCTGATCCTCGGCAAGCCGCTGGGCGTCGGCATCCTCGGCTCGGCGATGAAGAAGGGTGTGCTGGGCGACGACGGCTACGCCCAGATGCTCGCCGCCACGACCCGCCTCAACAAGGTCGGGCCGGCGCTGGCGGCGCTGCCGGGCGTGCATGCCCTCACCGACGTCACCGGCTTCGGGCTGCTCGGCCACCTGCTCGAGGTGTGCCGCGGCGCCGGGCTGGCGGCCAGGGTGTCGGCCGCGCAGCTGCCGGTGATGCCGGCGGCGGTGGGCTTTGCGAAGCAAGGCATCGGCCCCGGCGCGATTGGGCGCAACCTGGCCAGCTACGGGCTGTCGGTAAGCTTTGAAGAGGGCGTCGAGGAGTGGCAGCGCAGCGTGATGGCCGACGCCCAGACCAGCGGCGGCCTGATGGTGGCCTGCGACGCGGCCTCGGCGGACGAGGTGATGGAAGTCTTCCGCCAGGGCGGCTTTGCCGATGCGGCGGTGATCGGCCACATGGAGGCAGGCCTGCCGAAGGTGCACGTCACGGCCTGATTCAAGGCCCGGCGCCGCGTTCCGCGGGGGAGAAGCACGGAACGCGGCGGCTTGCCCAGGCAGGTGCAGGCATTGAAACGGACTCCGGCTCGAAGGGCACTTTCAAGGCCGGAGCGGCCGGGAGCGCGGCCTGCGCGCGCTCCGGATCGGGGTGCTGCGGGGTGGGTCAGGCCGGCACGGCCTCGGGCTGGGGCTGCGGCTCCAGCATCGAGCCGGTGCGCTCGAAGCGCAGATGCCAGGCGAAGGCCTCCTGCAGCAGTTGCGGCGTGTGGCCACCGCGACGGCAGGCACGGGCGAAGTAATCCCGCAGCAGGTCGCGGTAGAGCGGGTCGGAGCAGTTGTAGATGACCTGCCGCGCCCGCTCCCGCGGGGCCAGCCCACGCAGGTCGGCCAGGCCGTGCTCGGTGACGAAGATGTCGGTGTCGTGCTCGGTGTGGTCCACGTGCGAGACCATCGGCACGATGCTCGAGATCGCCCCGCCCTTGGCCGCCGCCTTGGTGACGAACACCGACAGGTGTGCGTTGCGGGCGAAATCGCCCGAGCCTCCGATGCCGTTCATCATGTGCGTGCCGCCCACGTGGGTGGAGTTCACGTTGCCGTAGATGTCGCACTCCAGCGCGGTGTTGATGGTGATCAGGCCCAGGCGGCGGATCACCTCCGGGTGGTTGCTGATCTCCTGCGGGCGCAGCACCAGGCGGCTCTTGTAGCGCTCGATGTCGCCCAGCACACGCTCGTAGGTATCCTTCGAGAGGGTGATCGACGAGGCCGACGCAAAGCTCAGGCGGCCGGCGTCGAGGAGCTCGATGGTGCTGTCCTGCAGCACTTCCGAGTACATCCGCAGGTCGTGGAAGGGCGAATCGAGCATGCCGTGGAGCACCGCGTTGGCGATGGTGCCGATGCCGGCCTGCAGCGGCTGCAGCGCCGGCGACAGGCGGCCGGCCTTCACCTCGTGGGCCAGGAAGTCGTTCAGGTGGCCGGCGATGGCCCGCGTCTCGGCGTCGGGCGGCAGCACGTTGGACGGGCTGTCGGCCTTCTGGGTGACGACGATGGCGACGATCTTCTCCGGGTCCACCGGGATGTACGGCAGGCCGATGCGCTGCTCCGGCGAGATCAGCGGGATCGGCAGGCGGTGCGGGCGGTAGGTGGGGATGTAGATGTCGTGCAGGCCTTCGAGGCCCTCGGGCATCGTCAGGTTGATCTCGACGATGATCTTCTTGGCCAGCACCGCGAAGCTGGCCGAGTTGCCCACCGAGGTGGTCGGCACGATGCCGCCGTTCTCGGTGATGGCGGTGGCCTCGACCACCGCGATGTCCACCGGCGCGATCTGCCCGGCGCGCAGCTGCTCGACGGTCTCGGAGAGGTGCTGGTCGATGAACATCACCTCGCCGGCGTTGATCTTGCGGCGCAGGGTCGGGTCGGACTGGAACGGGATGCGGCGGCTGATCACGTTGGCGTCGGTGAGCACCTTGTCGATGTCGTTGCCCAGCGACGCGCCGGTCATCAGGGTGATCGACAGCGGCTCGCGGGCCGCCCGCTCGGCCAGCGCGAAGGGCACCGCCTTGCAGTCGCCGGCGCGCGTGAAGCCGCTCATGCCGACGGTCATGCCGTCGGCGAACAGCTCGGCGGCGGCCTCCGGCGACATGATGCGGTCCCGCAGGCGGGGCA
Organism: Zoogloea sp.; assembly: GCA_023150125.1. Classification (GTDB taxonomy): domain Bacteria; phylum Pseudomonadota; class Gammaproteobacteria; order Burkholderiales; family Rhodocyclaceae; genus Zoogloea. Next base: position 5,163 of record JAKLLM010000118.1, on the reverse strand, counting down.
GGCGAATACGATCCATGGGCATGCTTTTTTCTCCGTTCCTGTATGTTCGGTCGCGCGCCTCGGCGGGCGCATCGGCGCGACTATACGCGCGGCGAGCAATGCACTTTATGACTTAAAATCCTGCTATCAAGTCGTTTTTTTCATGGATTACGGAGCACGGAATGGACCTGCGCGCCCTCCGCTATTTCATCGAGACCGTCCGCCACAACAGCTTCACGCAGGCCGCCGAGGCACTCCACGTCACCCAGTCGACGGTGAGCAAGATGGTGCGCCAGCTCGAGGGCGAAATCGGCCAGCCGCTGCTCATCCGCGACGGGCGCCAGCTGCGCCTCACCGACGTGGGCAAGGTGGTCTTCGAGCGCGGCCAGGACGCCGTCGAGGGCGTGCGCCGCCTCACGCGGGAGGTCGCCGACCTCACCGAGCTCAGCCGCGGCGAGCTCACGGTGGGCATGCCGCCGATGGTCAACCTGCTGTTTCCGCCGGTGGTGAAGCGCTTCTGCGAGCGCCACCCGGCGATCCGCCTGACGCTCCAGGAGGCCGGCGGGCAGCTCATCGAACAGCGGGTGGCAGCCGGCGAACTCGAGGTGGGCGCCACCCTCCTCCCGGTCGCCCCGGCCCTGGGCCTCGCCACGCGCAGCTTCGGCCGCTACCAGCTGCAGTTGATCGGGCCGCGCCACGCCGCCTGGGCGCGGGCCGCCGGCCCGGTGAGCCTGGCCGCGCTGCGCGACGAGGCGCTGATCCTGCTGGAGGACGATTTCTCATTGACCCGGCGCATCCGCGAGGCCTTCGGCGACGCCCGCTTCGAGCCGCGCATCGCCGCCCGCAGCGGGCAGTGGGATTTCCTGGTGGCGATGGCCGCCGCCGGCCTGGGCAGCACGCTGATGCCGGCGCCGCTGCTGACGCGGCTCAACATCGGGCCGGAGCTGGCGGTACGGCCGCTGGCCGAGCCGGCCTTCGACTGGCACGTGGCGCTGATCTGGAAGCCCGACCACTACATGTCCCACGCCGCCCGGGCCTGGCTGCGGGTGTGCGAGGAAGCGCTCGCCCAGCTACAGCCCTGAAACGCCCGGCGCGGCTCAACGCTCCCGCCAGGCCCGGTTGAAGCTGTCGGCCAGGGGCTGGAACAGGTAGCCGAGGAAGGTCCGCTCGCCGGTGATGATGAACATGTCGGTCTGCATGCCCGGCTGCACCTTCTGCTCGCCGAGGCGCTTGAGCTCCTCCGGCGGCACCGCGGCCTTGACGATGAAGTAGCTCATCTCGGTGCGCGGGTCGACCACCGCGTCGGCCGACACGTACTGCAGCGAGCCCTTCAGCTCGGGCGTGGTGCGCGAGTTGAAGGCGTGCAGCTTGATGCCCACCTCCTGCCCCAGCGCCACCCGGTCGATGTCCGGGGGCAGCACCTTGCCCTCGACGATCAGCCGGTCGGAGCTCGGCACCAGCTCCATCACCACCTCGCCGGGGCCGATCACGCCGCCGGCGGTGTGCACCTTGAGGTCGGTCACGGTGCCGTCGACAGGCGCGCGCAGCTCGGTCTGCTCGAGGGTGTAGCGGGTCGCGCTCTCCTTCTCGATCAGCTCGAGGTTTTCGGCCTGCACCTTCTTCAGCTCGGCCACCACCTCCTCGTGGAAGGCTTTCTTAACCTGGAACTTCTTGAGCTCCTTCTCGCTGATCGCCGTGTTGGCCGAGGCCACCTTGGAGGCCAGCTCGTCGCGCTCGCCCTTCAGGCGGGTGAGGTCGCGCTCGGTGGCGCGGATCTTGGTCTTCTCGACCATGCCCTGGCTGGCCAGCGCCTGCAGCCCATCGAGCTCGGTCTTGACGCTGGCGGCCTGCTCCTCCTTCGAGCGCTGCTGGGACAAGAGGCCCGAGATCTCGCTGCGCAGCGCGCCGATCTGCCGCTCGAGAATGCCGATCTCGCCGATCCGCGACGAACGGCGGGCGTTGAAGAGCGACTCCTGGGCGCGCAGGATCTCGGCGATCTGCTCCTCGCCGGCCCGCGCCGCCAGCGCCTTGGGGAAGACGATGGCCGGCTTCTCGTCCCGCTCGGCCTCCAGCCGGGCCTGGGTCGCCAGGGCCACCTCGCGGCCGCCGCGCACCACGCCGTAGGCCGCGCCGGCCTTGGTCTCGTCGAGGCGCACCAGCACGTCACCGGCTTTCACCAGGCTGCCGTCCCTGACCAGGATCTCCTTCACCACCCCACCCTCGGGGTGCTGGATTTTTTTGCGGCTGCTGTCCACCTTGACCGCCCCCTGGGCCACCACCGCCGACGACAGTGGCGCCAGCGACGACCACAACACGGCCACCCCGAAGGTACCGGCCAGCACTGCATAGCCGATGCGGTTCCAGCGCTTCGCCTCGGCGACGGCCTTCTCTTCGCCCACCACCAGCGCGGCTTCGAATTCACGGGCCAGTTCAGACATGGGCAGCACCTCCGGCTTCCTGCGGGAGCCCCTCCGGCCGCGCCACCACGCGGCGGGTGATCTGCGGCATCACCTCGGAGGTCGGCCCGAAATTGACGATCTGCCCCTTCAGCACCACCATCAGCTGGTCGGTGCCGCCGAGCACCGCCGGGCGGTGGGCGATCACGATCACCGTGGCCTGGCCGCGCAGGGCTTCCATGGCCTGGCGCACCGCGGCCTCGCCCTCGGCGTCGAGGTTGGAGGTGGGCTCGTCGAGCACGATCAGCGGCGGCCGGCCGTAAAAGGCCCGCGCCAGGCCGATGCGCTGGCGCTGGCCACCCGACAGATTGACCCCGGCCGGCCCGATCGGCGTGTCGTAGCCCTGGGGCAGCTCGAGGATCACCTGGTGGGCGCCGGCCAGCCGGGCCGCGTCCACCACCTTCTCGGCATCGACCTCGCCGAAGCGGGCGATGTTCTCGGCCACCGTGCCGGGAAAGAGCTCGATGTCCTGGGGCAGGTAGCCGATGTGCGGGCCGACGTCCTCGCGGCTCCAGTCGGAAATGCTCGCGCCGTCGAGGCGCACCACCCCGCTGCCCGGCCGCCACACGCCCACCGCCAGCCGCGCCAGCGTGGACTTGCCGGCCGCGCTGGGCCCGGTGATGCCGAGCACCTGCCCCGCCTCCAGCGTGAAGCTGAGGTTGCTCACCGTAAACTTGCGCAAGTCTGGCGGCCCGCCGGAAACCCCGTCGAACACCAGCTTGCCCTCGGGCTTGGGCAGCGGCATCGTCGGCGCGTCGGCGGCGGCGTTGCCGAAGCCCTTGAGCAGCCGCCCGTAGGATTCGCGGGCCATCAGAAACGCCCGCCAGCCGCCGATCGCCGCCTCGACCGGCGCCAGGCCGCGGCCCATGATGATGGACGAGGCGATCATCACGCCGCCGGTGCATTCCTGCAGGATCACCAGCCAGGCGCCGACGCCGAGGATGGCGATCTGCAGGAAAAAGCGCAGCGCCTTGGCCACCGCCGCCACGTTGGCCGCCCGGTCGCTCGCCACGCCCTGCAGGCCGATGCCCAGGTCGTGCCGCTTGCGCCACAGGGCGGTGAGGCCGGGCAGCATGCCCATCGCGCGGATCGCCTCGGCGTTGCGCGCCGACACCTCGGCAAACTGGGTGCCGGCGGCCATCTGCTTGCCGGCTTCGCCCAGGGGCTCGCGGGTCGAGCGCTCGTTCCACAGCGCCAGCAGGAACAGCAGGATGCCGCCCACCAGCGCCACATGGCCGAGCCACGGGTGGAGCAGATAGACGAGGCCGATGTAGATCGGCATCCACGGCGCATCGAGCAGGCTGAGGATCTGCGCACCGGTGAGAAAGCCGCGCAGCTGGTCGAGGTCGCGCAGGGCCTGGGCGCTGCGGCCGCCGCTCAAGGTGCGCACGAAGACGAGCCCCGACAGCTGCGCGTCGAAGCGTGCCCCGAGGCGCACCAGCAGGCGCGAGCGCACCACCTCGAGGGCCGCCAGCGTGGCCAGGCAGGCCGCGGCGAAGAGCGTGAGGTAGAGCAGCGTCGGCCCGCTGCGCGAGGCCAGCACCCGGTCGTAGACCTGCATCATGTAGATGGACGAGGTCAGGGTCAGCAGGTTGATGAACATGCTGAAGAAACCGACCCGCTTCAGCAGCCCCAGCGCGCATTCGAGCGCCTGCCCCATCGGCGTGTCGATGCGGGGCCGTTCCAGTCCGAGAAATGACACGATGATCCTTCGGTTCAAACGAAAAGAGCCGGACAGGGCCGGCTCTTTGTGTGGGCTATCGGCCGCTCAGGCGCGCTTACGCGAGGCAGCTCGCAGTGCCAGGCCGGCGAGGCCGAGCATGGCCAGCATGCCGGGCTCGGGCACCACGCCGCCGTTGCGGGTGCCTTCGAGGCTGAAGGCCACCAGCGGCGCACCGGCCGCATCAACGCCCGCGCCCTGCCAGAACCAGCCGACGAAGTCGTTCACGTTGGTCACCCCGATGTCGGTGGCGGTGAGCGGCGCATCGGCAACGTCGAGGGTGTACTTGAGGAGCGAACGGTTGGTGTTGGGCAGGCTGCCGACCACCGAGCTGCTCAGCACGCCGGCCACCACGGAGCCGTTGAGGTAAACCTCGAAGCTCTCGACCTCGGCCGGGAAGGGATCATTCACCGGGTCGCGGTAGCCCCACCAGTTGATCTTGTCGAGGGTGACGCTACCCAGCGAGGGGATGCTCTGGAGCAGCAGCGGATCGCCGGAGATGTTGGCGCTGAAACCGGTCGCATCGGCAGTGGGCGCCTGCTCGTAGAGCACGTCGGCGAGGGCCGCCCCACTGGCCAGCAGGCACGCCGTCAGGGCGAGGGAAGAAACGAGCTTTGAAGACATGACTGACTCCGATGAGATTTTTTGTCACAGATGCAATTCTGGTGCCAGAAAAACTTTTCAATCAATTCAACAACTTTGCTAAAAAAAACAAAGCCTGTGTAAAAAAAACCGACAGCTCCCGGGGGAATCCCCGGGAGCTTCGCGATTCACGCCCTGATCACACCTCGTTCGGCGGCAGCGGCACGCCGACGACCGGGAAGTCGAACTCGACCCAGTCGACCAGGAAGTCGCTGCCATGGGGCTTGCCGGCGCTGTCGGTGGCGATGGGGGCGCCGCCGTCGTAGGCGCCGAAGACGAAGTCGGTGCCGTCCCAGGCGCCAGCGGAGAGCTCGACCGCGCTGAAGCCGTCCTGCCAGCCGAGGCTCACCTCGTGGGTGCCGGCGG
>JAKLLM010000117.1 GCA_023150125.1 Zoogloea sp. | reverse complement strand
ATCGCATGATCGACAACCCCTTCATCCGCCGCCTCGAGGCCGCCAGCCCCCTCGGCCGCCTGCGCATCGCCCTCAAGAGCGCCTGGCAGTGGAAGCAGCAGACCGGCATGAGCCTAGGCCATATGGTGGATGTGCTGCGCCGGGCCATCCGCGAGGATGCAGGTGCCGTGTCCCAGACGGTGATGTCCGCCAACCAGCCGGTGCTGCTGCAGCGCTCGATGGTGGAGGGCTTCCCCGACGAGGGCATCCTGCCGAGCGGCCAGGTGGCCGCGGCGATCGGCGAGCTGAAGAGCGCCCGCCAGGTGATCGAGGAGATCGCCTCCGAGGCCGAAGCCTGCCTCGCCGCCCTGTACAGCCGCCTGGATGCCGCCGGCGACACGGCCCCCCGACAAACCCAACGCCCCCTGGAGACCGCACCGTGACGCAGGCTTTCCGTATTTCCATTGACGCCGGCATCGCCGAGCTCGTCATCGACAAACCGCCGGTCAACGCGCTCGACAGCGCGGAGTGGTTCGCCCTGGCCGGGCACATCGACGCCCTCGGCGCCAACCCGGAGGTGCGCGTCATCGTGATCCGCGCCGAGGGCCGCGGCTTCTGCGCCGGCGTGGACATCAAGGAGCTGGACGCCCACCCCGAGCGCATCGTGGCGGTGAATGCCGGCAACTACGCCACCTTCAAGGCGGTGCACCGCAACCCGGTGCCGGTGATCGTGGCCGTGCATGGCTTCGTGCTGGGCGGCGGCATCGGCATCACCGGGGCCGCCGACATCGTGGTGGCCGCCGACTGCGCCACCTTCGCGCTGCCCGAGGTCGACCGCGGCGCGATGGGCGGCGGCGCCCACCTGCAGCGCCTGTTCCCGGTGCAGAAGGTGCGCTACCTGTTCTTCACCGGCGACAAGATCAGCTCCCGCGACGCCGAACGCTACGGCTTCATCGAGCGCGTCGTGCCCAAGGCCGAGCTGCGCGACGCGGCTCTGGAGATCGCCCGCAAGATCGCCGGCAAGAGCCCGGCGATGATCCGCATCGCCAAGGAAGCCCTCAACGGCATCGAAGACGGCAACCTCGAAGACAAGTACCGCTGGGAGCAGGGCTTCACGCTGCAGGCCTACACCAGCCCCGACTCCGCCGAAACCCGCCGCGCCTTCGTCGAGAAGCGCGACGCCACCTTCTGAGGGCGCCCATGGATCTCGTCTACACCCCCAAGCAGCAGGCCTTCCGCGCCGAGGTGCGGAGCTGGCTGGCCGCCAACCTGCCCAAGGCGCCGCTGGCCAGCTACGACACCCGCGAAGGCTTCGAGCAGCACCGCGAATGGGAACGCCGCCTGTTCGAGAACCGCCTGTCGATGGTCATGTGGCCCGAGGCCCTGGGCGGCCGCGGCTGCGACCTCATCGAATGGCTGATCTTCGAAGAGGAATACTACGGCGCCGGCGCCCCGATGCGGGTCAACCAGAACGGCCAGCTCCTGCTCGGCCCGACCCTCATGGAGTTCGGCACCGAGGCCCAGAAGCAGCGCTTCCTGCCGCGCATGGCGGCCAGCGACGACATGTGGGCCCAGGGCTGGTCCGAGCCCAACGCCGGCTCCGACATGGCCGCCATCACCAGCAAGGCCACCCTGTCGGCCGACGGCACGCACTACATCCTCAACGGCCAGAAGACCTGGTCCACCCGGGCCATCTTTGCCGACTGGGTGTTTGGCCTGTTCCGCAGCGAGGCCGGCTCCAGCCGCCACCACGGCCTGTCTTACCTGATGGCGCCGCTGGATGCGCCGGGCGTCACCATCCGCCCGATCATCGCCCTCAACGGCAAGCAGGCCTTCGCCGAGATCTTCTTCGACGACGTCAAGGTGCCGGTGGAAAACCGCATCGGCGAGGAAGGGCAGGGCTGGCACGTGGCGATGGCCACCGCCGGCTTCGAGCGCGGCCTGCTGCTGCGCTCGCCGGCCCGCTTCCAGGCCACCGCGCGCAAGCTGGTGAGCCTCTACCAGGCCAACCGCGCCAGCGCCGACCGCGACCCGTCGATCCGCGACGCGGTGTGCGAAGCCTGGATGGGCGCCGAAGCCTACGCCCTGTCGGCCTACCACACCGTCGGCCGGCTGGCGAAGGGCGCCAAGATCGGCGCCGAGGCCAGCACCAACAAGATCGTGTGGTCCGAGCTCGACCTGAAGATGCACGAAACCGCCATGCGCATCCTCGGCCCCCGTGGGGAGCTGCTGGCCGATGCCCCCGACGCCGGGGCCGACGCGGCCGGCTGGCTGGACGGCTTCCTGTTCGCCCAGGCCGGGCCGATCTACGCCGGCACCAACGAGATCCAGCGCAACATCATCGCCGAGCGGATGCTCGGCCTGCCCAAATCCTGAGGCCTGCCATGGACTTCACTTTCAACGACGACCTGCTCACCTTCCGGGAGGCGATGAGCCGCTTCCTGATGACCGAGGCCGCCCCCGAGATGCTGCGCGAGGTCTGGGAGACCGACGCCGGCCGCTCCCCCGAGCTGCGCGGCAAGCTCGCCGAGCAGGGCCTCACCGCCCTGTCGGTGCCCGAGGATTGCGGCGGCCTGGGCATGGACGACGTGGCCTGGTCCCTGATGACCCAGGAACTCGGCTACTACGCCATCCCCGACTCCCTGGCCGACACCGCCTATGTGTCCGCCGGCCTCATCAAGGCGCTGCCCGCCGGCACCCACGACCGTGAGGCGCTCCTCGGCCGCATCGCCGACGGCAGCGTGCGGATCGCCGTCGGCCACCCGGTCAACCCGCTGGTGGCCGATGCCACCACCGCCGACCTGCTGCTGCTGCCCTGGGAAGACGAAGTGCACCTGGTGCCCCGCGCCCTGGTGGATGTCATCGCCAACCCCAGCATCGACCTGTCGCGCCGGCTCGCCAGCCTGGCCTGGGAGCCCAGCTCCAGCACCCGCATCGCCGCCGGTGACGCCGGGCGCCGCCTGTGGGCCGAGGCCCTCGACCGGGGCACCCTGTCGGTGGCCGGCCAGCTCCTCGGCCTCGCCCAGCGCATGCTCGACCTGTCGGTGGATTACGCCGCCCAGCGCAAGCAGTTCGGCAAGCCCATCGGCAGCTTCCAGGCGGTCAAGCACCACCTGGCCGACGTGGCCACCCGCATCGAGTTCGCCAAGCCGGTGCTCTACCGCGCCGCTCACGCCCTGGCCCACGGCACGCCGTCCGCGGCCATCCACGCCTCCCACGCCAAGCTGGCCTGCGGCGAAGCCGCCTGGCTGGCCGCCCGCCACGGCATCCAGGTGCACGGCGCCATGGGCTACACGTGGGAAGTCGACCTGCAGATGTTCATGAAGCGCAGCTGGGCCCTCGATGCCTCCTGGGGCGACCGCGGCTTCCACAAATCCCGGGTGGCCGAGGCCATCCTCGCCGAAGGCGCCGCCATCGGCCCCGGCCACACTTTCGAGGTGCACGCATGACTCAAGCCTACATCGTCGATGCCCTGCGCAGCCCCACCGGCAAGCGCAAGGGCGGCCTGTCCCACGTCCATGCCATCGACCTGGGCGCCCACGTGCTCAAGGCGCTGGTCGAGCGCAACGCCATCCCCGCCGAAGACTACGACGACGTGATCTTCGGCTGCGTGGACACCATCGGCTCCCAGGCCGGCGACATCGCCCGCACCGCGTGGCTGGCCGCCGGCCTGCCGCTCAACGTGCCCGGCACCACCGTCGACCGCCAGTGCGGCTCCAGCCAGCAGGCCCTGCACTTTGCCGCCCAGGCGGTGATGAGCGGCACCCAGGACGTGGTGGCGGTGGGCGGCGTGCAGACCATGACCCAGATCCCCATCTCCTCGGCCATGCTGGCCGGGCAGCCGCTGGGCTTCCCCGACCCGTTCTCGGGCAGCAAGGGCTGGCAGGCGCGCTTCGGCAACCAGCCGGTCAACCAGTTCTACGCCGCCCAGCGCATCGCCGACCACTGGGGCATCAGCCGCGCCGACATGGAAGCCTTTGCGCTGGAGAGCCACCGCCGCGCCCTGGCCGCCATCGAGGCCGGCCACTTCGAGCGCGAGATCGCGCCCCTCGAAGGCGTGACCCGCGACGAAACCCCCCGCGCCACCACCCTTGAAAAGATGGCCTCCCTCGAGCCGGTCGGCGCCGAGTACCCGTCGATCACCGCCGCCGTGTCGAGCCAGACCTGCGACGCCTCGGCCGCCCTGCTGGTGGTTTCCGAGGCCGCCCTCAAGCGCTACGGCCTCACCCCGCGGGCGCGCATCCACCACCTCAGCGTGCTGGGCGACGACCCCATCTGGCACCTCACCGCGCCCATCCCCGCCACCCGTGCCGCGCTCAAGAAAGCCGGCATGAGCATGTCCGACATCGACTGCGTGGAGATCAACGAGGCCTTCGCCTCGGTGGTCATGGCCTGGCTCAAGGAGACCGGCTACGACCCGGCCCGCACCAACCCCAACGGCGGCGCCATCGCCCTCGGCCACCCCCTGGGCGCCACCGGCGCGCGCCTGATGACCAGCATGCTGCATCAGCTCGAACGCACCGGCGGCCGCTTCGGCCTGCAGACCATGTGCGAAGGCGGTGGGCAGGCCAACGTAAGCATCATCGAACGCCTCTGAGGCGGCGCATTCGGCTACTGCGCGGCCCGATCTCGCGACTGCGATGCTCGCCGTACGCATGGTCGGCTGCGCTTCTCCTCGCGACCTCGGGCCGCTCGCTACGCCGCGGGCACCACCTCGATCAACACATATTGGAGACAGCAAATGGGTATTTGTGAGGGACGTACCGTCATCATCACCGGCGCCGGTGGCGGGCTCGGGCGCGCGTATGCGCTGGCCTTTGCCGCCGAGGGCGCCAGCGTGGTGGTCAATGACATCCGCCAGGCCGCGGCCGACGCCGTGGTGGCCGAGATCGCCGCCGCCGGTGGCCAGGCCATCGCCAACAGCGACGACATCACCCGCATCGACAGCGCCCAGCGCATCGTCGACGCCGCCGTGGCGGCGTATGGCGAGGTGCATGTGGTGGTGAACAACGCCGGCATCCTGCGCGACCGCATGTTCATCAGCCTGTCGGAAGAAGATTGGGACGAGGTGATGCGCGTGCACCTCAAGGGCCACTTCTGCCTCGCCAACATTCTGGGCAAGCGCTGGCGCGACCAGGCCAAGGCCGGCAACAAGGTGGACGCCCGCATCATCAACACCAGCTCCGGCGCCGGCCTGCAGGGTTCGGTGGGGCAGTCCAACTATTCCGCGGCCAAGGGCGGCATCGCCGCGCTCACGCTGGTGCAGGCCGCCGAGCTGGCCCGCTACGGCGTCACCGCCAACGCCCTGGCCCCGGCCGCCCGCACGTCCATGACCGAGAGCGCCATGCCCGACGTGGTCAAGGCCCCCGAGAGCGGCTTCGACGCCTGGGCCGCCGAGAACGTCGCGCCGCTGGTGGTGTGGCTCGGCAGCGCCCGCTCCGCCCACGTCACCGGGCAGGTCTTCGAGAGCCAGGGCGGCCGCATCTCGGTGTGCGACGGCTGGCGCACCGGCCCGCAAAAGGACAAGGGCGCGCGCCTCAGCGTCGCCGAGGTGGAGGACGTGGTGGGCACCCTGCTGAGCCAGGCCGTGCCGGCGCAGAAAGTCTGGGGCAGCTGAACCCCGCCCGCCGCACCACAACAACCCCAAGCTATCCCAGGAGACTGACCCCATGAGCCTCAACCCCCAATACGTCCCCGGCCACGGCCTCCTCAAGGGCCGCTCGGTGCTCATCACCGCTGCGGCCGGCGCCGGCATCGGCTTCTCGGCCGCCCGCCGCTGCGCCGAAGAGGGCTGCCGCGCCCTGATGATTTCCGACATCCACCCCCGCCGCCTCGAAGAAGCCGTCGCCAAGCTCAAGGAAGAAACCGGCCTCGCCGAGATCTACGGCCAGCTCTGCAACGTCACCAACGAGGAGGATGTGCAGGCCCTGGTGGCCGCCGCCGAACGCCAGCTGGGCGGTGTGGACGTGCTCATCAACAACGCCGGCCTGGGCGGCCAGAAGCGCGTGGTCGACATGAGCGACGACGAGTGGAACCGCGTGCTCGACATCACCCTCACCGGCACCTTCCGCATGACCCGCGCCATGCTGCCGCACATGCAGGCCCGCGGCCGCGGGGCGATTGTGAACAACGCCTCGGTGCTCGGCTGGCGCGCCCAGAAGGAGCAGGCCCACTACGCCGCCGCCAAGGCCGGCGTGATGGCGCTCACCCGCTGCGCCGCACTTGAGGCCGCCGAATACGGCGTGCGCATCAACGCCGTGTCGCCGTCGATCGCCCTGCACGACTTCCTCAAGAAGGCCTCCAGCGAGGAACTGCTCGCCCAGCTGGCCAGCCGCGAAGCCTTCGGCCGCGCCGCCGAGGTGTGGGAAGTGGCCAACGTGATGGTCTTCCTGGCCAGCGACTACGCCTCCTACATGGCCGGCGAGGTGCTGTCGGTCAGCTCCCAGCACGCCTGAGCCCGCCGCCATGAGCAAACGCTTTTCGAGCGCCGCCGAGCTGCTGGCCGCCGCCGGCACCGACCTCGGCACCACCGACTGGCTGGAGATCACCCAGGAGCGGGTCAACCTGTTTGCCGACGCCACCGGCGACCACCAGTGGATCCACGTGGACCCGGAGCGCGCCAAGGATGGCCCCTTCGGCGGCTGCGTCGCCCACGGCTACCTCACCCTGTCGCTGGTCAATCTCTTCCTGCCCCAGCTCATCCACATCGACAACATGAAGATGGGCGTCAACGTGGGCACCGACCGGGTGCGCTTCCCGGCCCCCGTCAAGGTGGGCGCGCGCATCCGCGGCCGCGGCGAAGTCCTCAAGGTCGAGGCGCTGGGCGAGGCCGTGCAATCCACCGTCCGCGTCAGCATCGAGATCGAGGGCAGCGAGCGCCCCGGCTGCGTCATCGACACCATCAGCCGCTACACCTTCCACCCCACCGCCGCGGCGGTTTCCTGAAAGCCACGCCATGACCGAAGCCGTCATCGTCTCCACCGCGCGCACCGCGCTCACCAAGTCCTTCCGGGGCTCCTTCAACGACACCGAGGCCCCCGTGCTGGGCGGCCACGTGGTGCGCGCCGTCGTCGAGCGGGCCGGCATCGAGCCCGGCGCCGTGGAAGACGTCATCATGGGCGCCGCCGTGCAGCAGGGCACCCAGGCCTACAACATCGGTCGCCTGTGCGCCTACACCGGCGGCCTGCCCGACACGGTGCCCGGCATGGCCCTCGACCGCATGTGCGCCTCCGGCCTCATGACCATCGGCGTCGCCGCCAAGAACATCCTGGCCGGCGAAATGAAGATCGCCATTGCCGGCGGCGTCGAATCGTTGTCGCTCACCCAGACCAAACACAAGAACACCTACCGCGCCCAGTCCCTGGCCGTGCAGGAAGTGGTGCCCAGCGCCTACATCCCCATGCTCGAGACCGCCGAGATCGTCTCCCGCCGCTACGGCATCAGCCGCGAAGCCCAGGACGCCTACTCGCTGCAGAGCCAGCAACGCACCGCCGCCGCCCAGGCCGCCGGCCTCTTCGACGCCGAGATCGTGCCCCTGGCCGCCCGCAAGCTCGTCTTCGACAAGGAAGGCAAGCCCACCGGCCACGAGGACGTGATCGCCGCCAAGGACGAATGCAACCGCGCCTCCACCACCCTGGAAGACCTGCAGAAGCTCAAGCCCGTGTGGAAGGACGGCAAGTGGATCGCCCAGGGTGAGTTCATCACCGCCGGCAACGCCTCCCAGTTTTCCGACGGCGCCTCCGCCGCGCTGGTGATGAGCCGCGACGAAGCCGAGCGCCGCGGCATCGCCCCGCTGGGCATCTACCGCGGCATCAGCGTGGCCGGCTGCGCCCCCGACGAAATGGGCATCGGCCCCGTCTTCGCCATCCCCAAGCTCCTCGAGCGCTTCGGCCTGGCCGTGGGCGACGTGGGCCTGTGGGAGATCAACGAAGCCTTCGCCTGCCAGGTCCTCCACTGCCGCGACACCCTCGGCATCGCCAACGACCGCCTCAACGTGAACGGCGGCGCCATCTCCATCGGCCACCCCTTCGGCATGTCCGGCGCCCGCATGGTCGGCCACGCGCTGCTCGAAGGGCGACGCCGCGGGGTGAGGTATGTGGTGGTGTCGATGTGTATTGGCGGCGGGATGGGCGCGGCGGGCTTGTTTGAGGTGTGTTGAGGTGAGGAGGGCCTGCTCGTTGTTGGAGCGGGCTGAATTACGTGGAAAGGAATGACAAACGCCCGGCCGGATGGTCGGGCGTTTGTGTTTTTGGGGGCTTCGGTGAGTGGAGCGGGGGGCGGGTTGTCGGCCGGAGCTGTCGTTCACTCTGGGTAAATGGAACGACAGCTATACGTCTATCAGCTACCACCTAGCCGGATAAAGACTGAAGGCCAGATGGTCGCCCTTTGCCATAAGTACGTGAGCAGGGATTTTCCGCAACTCAAAGCCTTTGGCCTTCGCGCTGCAGATGATCTTGCCACTTGCCTGCGGGGCCAGCCGAAAAGCTGTAGTGGGAGAGCTTCCACTGGTCGTCGTTTTTTTCGGCGATCAACCCCCGTACAGCTTGCCTTCGCCGGCCCAGTCCGAAGGCTTCACATCTTCAAAGATGACGTAGATGTATTTCGGGTCGGTGCCGGTGTTGCGTACGATGCTTTCGGTGATTTCTGCTGCGACGGTTTGCTTGGTCGGGGTGTCCTTGCCTTCAAACCAGGTGATGCGAACGACGGGCATGGTTGGCTCCTTGAGGTGGATGTGTTGTGTGGTGGGATTAGCGATCGAGAAACTCGCACAGATCGCGGGTGAACTTGATCGGGTTCTTGAACATCAGAAAATGGTCGCCCTGCTCTTCCTTGCTATAGATATAGAGTGAGGCATCCGTAATGACGGACTGCATCCAGCGCTGGCTTGGCACGTTGGCGCTGTAGTCGCCGGTAAAGATGGCCACCGGCATGTGAATCTTATTTCGCACAACGTCGCGCCAATCGCTCATGATGTGGTCGAACAGAATAAGACTCAGGTGCCTGGGGTCGCTCTTGGCGAAGGCCGCCACGAACTTTTCGGAGTTCTCGTAGTAGGGCGAGTCCATCGCCACGTAGCGCTCGAACAGGCGTGTGTCGGCAATTAGGCCATTGACCGGAGCGCTTCCCGTGAAGGCGGCGATCATCCGTTCGGGCGAGGTAGTCATCCCCCCGGCTTCCAGCCTTTCCTGCTCCGACCAGTCGGCATGGGAATAAATCGACACCGGCTCATCGACAAAAACCGCCTTGCGGATGTCCTTGCCGCCGAACAGGTCGATGTAGCTCCAGATCACCGAGGCGCCCATCGACCAGCCCAGGTAGTACGCCGACTTCAGCCCCAGATGCGCGCCAAACTCCTTCACATCCATGGCATAGCGCGCGATGTGCATGCCGTGCTCGACACGCTCGGAGAGCCCCTGATTGCGCGGGTCCA
>JAKLLM010000116.1 GCA_023150125.1 Zoogloea sp. | reverse complement strand
GATGAACATCGTGCCGGCGACGAAGACGCCGAACATGATGATCGCAGTCCAGTTGGTGGCCTGCTTCTCGGCCACGCCGAGGTCGGCACCGGCGGCCAGCACGGCACCGGAAGCCAGCACGGCCAGGAGGCCGAGGAAGAGCTTGGAAGTGCGCATCACTTGGTGGCCTCCTTGATGACTTGTTCCTTCAGCGCGTCGAACTCGGTGTTGGCACGACGGATGTAGATGCCGGTGATGATGATGGTGAACAGGATCACACCGACCCCGATGGGGATGCCGATGGAGGTGACCCCCGAACCCAGCTTCTGGGCCAGGAACTCCTTGTTGAAGGCAATCAGCACGATGTAGCCGTAATAAACGGCCAGCATGATGATGGTCATCATCCAGCTGTACGAATTACGTTTTGAGACCAGCTCCTGGTATTTCGGATTCGCCCGGATGCGGTCGCCGAGTTCGTCTCTCATATCTCTCCTCCTCTTCGAATGAACCTCGCAAGGAGCCGGCAGGCTCCTCTAAGGGTGAGAGCAAGTTACCGGGGCAGTCTTACGGTGAACTTACGTTTGATTACAGCTCAGGTTGCACATCAACAAAGAACCCGAAGTGCAGTGCACAAAAGAAAAACCCCGCGCGAACGACGTCGCGCGGGGTTTTTCGGTGAAGCGGGAAGCCTCCCGGAGGAGGCTCCTGGCGGGGGAAATTACATCCCCATGCCCATGCCGCCCATGCCACCCATGCCGCCCATGTCGGGCATGCCGCCGGCCGGCTTGTCTTCAGCCAGTTCTGCAACCATGCAGTCGGTGGTCAGCATCAGGCCAGCCACGGAGGCGGCGTTCTGCAGTGCGGTGCGGGTCACCTTGGTCGGGTCGAGGACGCCCATTTCGACCATGTCGCCGTACACGTCGGTGGCGGCGTTGTAGCCGAAGTTGCCGGAGCCTTCGGTGACCTTGTTGACCACCACGGAAGCTTCGGCGCCGGCGTTGGCGACGATCTCACGCAGGGGCTGCTCCATCGCGCGCAGCACGATCTTGATGCCGGCGTCCTGGTCGTGGTTGTCGCCCTTCAGGCCGGTCAGGTTGGCACGGGCACGCAGCAGGGCCACGCCGCCGCCGGGGACGATGCCTTCTTCAACGGCGGCACGGGTGGCGTGCAGCGCGTCTTCGACGCGGGCCTTCTTTTCCTTCATCTCGACTTCGGTGGCAGCGCCGACCTTGATCACGGCGACACCGCCGGCCAGCTTGGCGACACGCTCCTGCAGCTTCTCGCGGTCGTAGTCGGAGGTGGCTTCCTCGATCTGCACGCGGATCTGCTTGACGCGTGCTTCGATGCGCTCGGCAACGCCGGCGCCGTCGATGATGGTGGTGTTTTCCTTGCCCACTTCGATGCGCTTGGCCTGGCCCAGGTCGTCCAGGGTGGCCTTCTCGAGGGTCAGGCCGACTTCCTCGGCGATCACCTGGCCGCCGGTCAGCACGGCGATGTCTTCGAGCATGGCCTTGCGACGGTCGCCGAAGCCCGGGGCCTTGACGGCGCAGGTCTTGAGGATGCCGCGGATGTTGTTGACGACCAGGGTGGCCAGGGCTTCGCCATCGACGTCTTCGGCGATGATCAGCAGCGGACGGCCGGCCTTGGCGACTTGCTCGAGCACCGGCAGCAGGTCACGGATGTTGGAGATCTTCTTGTCGAAGAGCAGCACGAACGGGTTGTCGAGGATCGCAACCTGCTTGTCCGGGTTGTTGATGAAGTACGGGGACAGGTAGCCGCGGTCGAACTGCATGCCTTCGACGACGTCGAGCTCGTTGGCCAGGGACTTGCCGTCTTCAACGGTGATGACGCCTTCCTTGCCGACCTTCTCCATCGCGCTGGCGATGATGTCGCCGATCGAGGAGTCGCTGTTGGCGGAGATGGAGCCGACCTGGGCGATTTCCTTGTTGGTGGAGCAGGGCTTGGACAGCTTCTTCAGCTCTTCGATGGTGGCCACGACAGCCTTGTCGATGCCGCGCTTCAGGTCCATCGGGTTCATGCCGGCGGCGACGAACTTCATGCCTTCGCGGACGATGGACTGGGCCAGCACGGTGGCGGTGGTGGTGCCGTCGCCGGCGATGTCGGAGGTCTTGGAAGCGACTTCCTTGACCATCTGGGCGCCCATGTTGGCGAACTTGTCCTTCAGCTCGATTTCCTTGGCCACGGACACACCGTCCTTGGTCACGGTCGGGGCGCCGAAGGAGCGCTCGAGCACCACGTTGCGGCCCTTCGGGCCCAGGGTCACCTTGACCGCGTCGGCCAGGATGTTGATGCCTTCAACCATGCGGGAACGGGCGGAATCGCCGAACTTGACTTCTTTAGCAGCCATTTATGAATCCTCAGTATTGTCTTTGACGTGGATCGGGCCGAGGCCCGAGGGGCGCTGCAGGGGGCCTCTGCCCGCGCTGCAGCCCGGGTTGCGAGACTCAGGCCTCGAGCACACCCATGATGTCTTCTTCACGCATGACCAGGACTTCCTGGCCATCGACCTTGACGGTCTGGCCGGCGTACTTGCCGAACAGCACGCGATCGCCGACCTTCACATCCATCTTGCGGACGTCGCCGTTGTCGAGAACCTTGCCGTTGCCGACGGCCAGCACTTCGCCCTGATCGGGCTTCTCGCCGGCGGAGTCGGGGATGACGATACCGCTGGAGGTGGTGCGCTCGGCTTCAACGCGCTTGACGATCACGCGATCATGCAAGGGACGGATTTTCATGTAGCAATCTCCTACTGGTTTCGTTCCGGGCCACGGGCCCGATGGAAAAACATTTGAACAACAAGTGTTTAGCGACTGGCACGGGGAGGCTGTTAGCACTCACCTGCGTCGAGTGCTAATAATAGGGGCGGGGTCGGCGCATTTCAAGTGCGCCCACCGGGATTTTTTTCAGGAGCTTTCGCCGCCCCCCCGGCGGCGCGACTGGCAGACTCAGCACTCGACGACATTCACCGCGAGCCCGCCTCGCGCGGTTTCCTTGTACTTCAGCTTCATGTCGGCGCCGGTGTCGCGCATCGTCCTGATGACCTTGTCGAGCGACACAAAATGCCGCCCGTCGCCGCGCAGGGCCATGCGCGCCGCGTTGATGGCCTTGATCGCGCCCATCGCATTGCGCTCGATGCATGGCACCTGCACCAGCCCGCCGACCGGGTCGCAGGTGAGCCCGAGGTTGTGCTCCATGCCGATCTCGGCGGCGTTCTCGACCTGCTCGGGCGTGCCGCCGAGCACCTCGGCCAGCGCCCCGGCCGCCATCGAACAGGCGACGCCCACCTCGCCCTGGCAGCCGACCTCGGCCCCCGAGATCGACGCGTTTTCCTTGTAGAGGATGCCGATCGCCCCCGCCGTCAGCAGGAAGCGCACGACACCGTCCTCGCCCGCCCCGGCACAGAAGCGGGTGTAGTAGTGCAGCACCGCCGGCACGATGCCGGCCGCGCCGTTGGTGGGCGCGGTGACGACCCGCCCGCCGGTCGCGTTCTCCTCGTTCACCGCCAGCGCGTAGAGGTTCACCCAGTCGAGCACCGTCAGCGGGTCGCGCAGGGCCGCCTCGGGCGTGCTGGAGAGCTGGCGGTAAAGCTCGGCGGCCCGGCGCCGCACCTTGAGGCCGCCGGGCATCACGCCTTCCCGCTCGCAGCCGCGGCGCACGCAGGCCTGCATCACCGCCCAGATCTCGAGCAGGCCCGCGCGGGTGTCGGCGTCGCTGCGCCAGGCCCGTTCGTTCTCGAGCATCAGGCCGCTGATGCTGAGGCCCTGCTCGCGGCAGCGGGCGAGCAGCTCCGCGCCGCTCCGGAACGGATGGACCAGCGGCGTCGTGTCGGCGACGATGCGGCCCGCCCCCGCCGCACCCTCATCCACGACGAACCCGCCCCCGACCGAGTAATACACCCGCTCGCACAGCGGCAGGCCAGCCGCGTCGAAGGCCGTGAAGCGCATCCCGTTGGGGTGATGGGGCAGCGACTGGCGGCGGTGCATCACCAGATGCTCGCCCTCGACGAAGCGCACCGGCCGCAGGCCGGCGAGGCGGACGCAACGCTCGCCACGGATGCGCGCCAGCAGGGCCTCCACCTGCCCGGGGTCGACCCGCTCCGGCGCCTCGCCCTCGAGGCCCAGCAGCACCGCCTTGTCGCTGCCGTGCCCCTTGCCGGTGGCACCGAGGGAGCCGAACAGCTCGGCCTTCACCCCCGCTACGTGGTCGAGCAAACCCGCCTCGACGAGCCCCGCGGCGAACATCCCGGCCGCCCGCATCGGCCCGACGGTGTGGGACGACGACGGGCCGATGCCGACCTTGAACAGATCAAAGACGCTGATTGCCATGATTACCTGCCTGAATGGGTCCACGGGGCTGCACCGCCCCGACGCGCAGGAGCCGACGCCCCGGCACCGTGCCACAGACCTCGCCCGAACGCGAGCGGAGCCGCCCTCAACGGCCGCGCCACGCCGCCAGCCCGGTGAGCCCCGCCGCCAGCCCCAGCAGCCCGAGCGCCACCCGCGGGTCGCCCAGGGCCTGCGGCGCCAGCACCAGGCACAGGCCGAGCCCCAGCATCATCAGGCCCGACAGCAGCTTGAGCAGCCGCCCCTCCCGCTCACCGAGCCGACGCGCCCCCATCGTGCGCACGAAGGCCAGGACGATCGCCGTCAGCGGCAGCACATAGACCAGGTTGTAGAGCGCCAGCCAGCCGTACTGCGCCGCCCGGTCGGGCACCTGCAGGCTGAGCAGGCGCGTATAGACCATCGGAAAGCCCGCGGTGCACAGCAGCTCGTAGAAGTTGGCCGCCACCGCCAGAAACAGCGTGGCGGCCAGCATCGCCGGCAGGCTGTCGGCCTTCAGGATGGCCCGCGCCCGCTGGAAGATGTCGGCCTTGCCGCCCGCCGGGATCGACAGCGACAACCCCTGGCGGAAGGCCACGAAATCCTTCACGTTGAGCACTCCGATCATCAGGGCCACGATACCCGCCGCCGCCGTCACCCATGGCAGCCCGCCGACCACCAGGAACAGGCCCAGCCAGGCCGCCATGAAGGCGAAGTACATCAGCCCCGAGACGACCACGAAGAGCATGCCGATCAGCAGCATGCGCCGCCGGTCGCGCTGGTGCACCAGCAGCGACAGCAAAAACAGCAGCACGAAGAAGGCGCACGGGTTGAAGGCGTCCATGCCCGCCACCAGCAGGGTCAGCACCGGCAGCGACAGACTGGCCGCATCCACCTCGCCCAGGCCGGGCAGACGGAGCGTCGCGGGCTGCGGTGCGGGGCCTGCACCGGCCCGACAGGCGTCGAGGGCCTGGGCCAGCCGCGCGGCGCTGCCTCCCCCCTCGTCCCAGCCGACCTCCATGCGGCCGCAGTAGAACAGGGCCGGCACGGCCAGCGCCTCCTCGCCCAGCTCGGCCGCCATCGCCTCGTAGCGCTCGGCGTGGGCGGGGTCGGCGCCCAGCTCGAGGTCGTGGAGCACGACCCACGGCCGGGCCGCCGCCAGCGCCAGCACCTGCGGCCGGGCCGCCAGGCAATGGGGGCAGCTGGACGACCAGAACAGATACACCTGCACCTCCGCGCCGCCCTCCTCCGCGAGCGCGGCACCCGGCCGCGCCACGCAAAGCAGGGCCAGCAGCAGCACGACCAGAACCCGTCCGAATGCAGGCATGCGCGCCTCCCCTCGATGACTCGCCCACGGCTTCACTATAGGCGGCTTCGCGCCCGCAGCCGCTGCGCTGCATCAAACAAAACCGGGCGCCGCGCACAAGCGCCGCAATGAATTCCATAAGCATTCACCGGAACAGCCCGGAATTGACACAAATCACCAATCTCCCCCTTCTTACAAAGGCTTATGCGCCTCTAAAATCGCGCCTGTGCTTTTGCCGCGGGGCATCACATGGAAATGGCGTGGAGCATCGAGAGACCCGAGCCGGCCTTCCGGGCCCCCGAGCTGCATGGCCGGCCCGGCGAAGCCGAAGCCGACCTGGCCTGGCTCGAAATGCACCTCGCCCGCCAGCCCCGGGATCTCGCCGGCCATTCCCGGCGCGTGCAGCTGGCGCGCCGCAGTGGCAGCCGGGAAGCCATCTACGGCGCCCTGGTCGATCTGTTCATCGCCCTTGCCGGGCGCGGCGTCGGGCTCAAGTCGGCCCTGCTGTCGCAAACCGCAATGCAGCTCGGCCCGCCCGAGCGACTGTGTCTGGTTCGGCATCTGGCCAGCGGCATCCGTGCCGACCAGAGCATCGAGCCCCACCCTCGCCGCTCGGTTCTCAGCCACGGCCTGATAGGCAAGCCCAGCCCCGAGCTTTCGGGAGAAAGTCCATGATGACCGCCCACAACACGCTGCGCCTTTGCCACTCGGGCATGGACAAGCGCTCGCTGTACGCCTTCGAGCTGTTCCTGTCGCGCGTCGGCCCCAACGCCTGCCAGATCAGCGACGAAGAATCCGCCGACGTGGCCTTCATCGACCTCGACAACGAACTCGGCCCCTACCTGCTCGAAGGCCACCGCCTGCTCTACCCCGCACGGCCGCTGATCGTCAGCGCCCGCCGGCCGCTGACGGGCAAGCACCCGCTGACCCTCGAAATCACCAAGCCGGTCGGGCTGTCGGCCTTCTCGGCCGCGCTCGAGCAGGTCCGCCAGCTGCTGCCCGCCGGCGAGGCCAGCGCCCCCGCAGCCCCCGCCGAGCCCGCCCTCCCCGCCGCGCCGCCGGCCCTCGACAGCCGCCAGCCCAGCGCCGACCCGATCAGCCTGCTGCGCCAGATCGAGGAGCGCCTGTCCACCTTTTATGTGGGCTCGATGCCCGACGTGGACCTCGACGACCTGGCCGCCCGCAGCGCCATCTACTACACGCCGGAGCACTTCCTGCAGGGCGTCATCGCCCGGGCCATCGCCCACGCCCGGGAGATCCAGCGCCCGGTGCGCATCGACGACCCCAACGGCGCCGCGCTCTACCTCGACCCCCGCAGCGGCCTGGCCTACCAGGCCCGCAGCGCCAACGCCCTGCGCGCCCTCGCCCAGCTGCCCACCCGCGGCACGGTCAGCCTCCACCGCGTCGAGACCCACGACACGCCGGCCCTCGAGAGCCTGGCCGGGCGCCCCTTCGAGGCCCTCGAATGGGACATCGCCCTGTGGGCTTCCCGCGGCCGCGTGCCCGTCGGCACCCACCTGGATCACCCGGTGCGCCTGCTGGCCTGGCCCAACCTGACCCGCCTGGCGGTGCCCCCCGAGGCGATGCGCATCGCCGGCCTGTGGTCGAAGGGCGGCATCAGCCTGCGCGACACCGTGCGCCTGCTCGGCGTGCCCCAGCGCTACGTGTTCGCCTTCTACAGCGCCTGCCTGGCCCTGGGGCACGTGGAACAGCTCAGCACGCCCGGGGCAGTGGCGGTGGCCCGCCACAACGCCCTCGCCGTCGGCACCGCCGAAGCCGCGGCGCCCCCGATGCGCGGCCTCTTCAAGCGCATCCTGGGCAAGCTGCTGGGCGCCCGGCTCGGCGAGGCCGCGGCCAGCTGACAGGCCTGCGATGAGCCACTACAAGATCATCTTCGCCGGCCCCGTCGGCGCCGGCAAGACCACCGCGGTCACCGCCGCCAGCGACATTCCGCCGGTGCGCACCGACACCGCCGCCTCCGACGAAGTCCGCGACATCAAGCCCCAGACCACCGTCGCCCTCGACTACGGCGCCATGAAGCTCGGCGACGGCAGCACCATCCACCTCTACGGCACCCCCGGCCAGGAGCGCTTCGACTTCATGTGGGAGATCCTCACCGAAGGCGGCATCGCGCTGGTGCTGCTCATCGACAACTCCCGCGGCGACCCGCTCAAGCAGCTGCGCTTCTACCTCGGCGCCTTCAGCGGCTTCATCCGCAAGACCGCCGTCGCGGTCGGCGTCACCCACATGGACCTGCAGTCCAGCCCCAGCCTCGCCGACTACCAGGCCGAGCTCGACCGGGCCGGCCAGCCCGGTGTGCCGGTGTTCGAGGTCGACGCCCGCAGCCGGCGCGACGTGTGCCTGCTCATCGAAGCCGTCCTCAGCGTGATCGACCCCGTCGCCCGGGCCTGAGCCCACGCTTCATGGCCGCACCCGACCCGCTCTACCTCCTGCCGACCCCGGCCGGCGCCTGGATCGCCAGCGCCGAAGCCGCCGCCGACCGGCTGCGCGCCTTCATCCGCCTGCTCCTCGCCCAGCCCGCCAGCCCGCCCTGGCGCGACCCCGACGACGTCTTCGTGCGGAGCCTCGGCCAGCTCGGCTGGGTGCAGTTTCTGGCGGCACCGCGCCACGTCAGCCAGGCCCCCTTCGACGACGCCCTGCGCGGCTACCTGCCGGCCCTGTCGGCCCGGGGCTGCGCCCTGCTCGCCGACGCCCACGGCTTCCACCTCGCCAGCAGCGGCTTCAGCGACAGCGCCGCCGACGCCCTTGCCGCCCTGTCGGCCGACATCGCCAGCCTCCACGAGCGCCACCAGCGCAGCCTCAAGCACACCCTCGGCCTCAGCGGCAGCGCCTGGGCCATGCCCGACGCCGCCGGCCACAGCCAGCTCGCCTTCTGGCCGCTGCACGTGGGCGAGCACCGCTTCGCCCTCGTCACCGCCGGCGTCCCGCACCTCAACCAGCCCGAGCTGGTCGACCTCGTCTGGCTGCTCCACCAGCGCTACGGCCCCCTCGCCCACCCCATGCACCACGGCGCCGACACCACCGTAAGCTGACAAGGCGCCACACCGCTGCAAGCTTGATGCAAGGAAGCCGACAGCGGCGCGCAAGCCAGCCGGCCTAGACTGGGCTCGCCCTGTTTCTTGAGCCTTCCGGCATGTCGCGCCACCTCACATTCCTGCCCGCAGCGCTGCTCGCAGCCCTCCTGCCGCTCAGCGGGCTCGCCCAGAGCCCGGCCCCCGACGCCCTCGACCTCGCCGCCGTCGAGCGCATCCTCCTCGACGCCAACCCGTCCATCCAGCAGGCCCGCGCCGCCCAGGCCGCCGCCCGGGCCGGCATCGACATGGCCGGCGCCCGGCCCAACCCCATCCTCACCGCCTCGGTGACCAGCATCAACCCCGCCCGCAACCACGGCAGCGCCTGGGACCGGCCGATGGACAGCGTGCTCCGCGTCGACCAGCTCGTCGAACGGGGCGACAAGCGCCAGCTTCGCCTCAACGCCGCCGAACACAACCTGTCGGCCAGCGGCGCCGACCTCGACAACACCATCCGCCTGGCCCGCATCGACCTCGCCCGCGCCTGGACCGACCTGCGCGCGGCCCAGGACATCCGCCGCATCGCCCTCGAGAACGCCGCCCTCGCCGGCCGCGCCGCCGACGCCGCCGAACTGCGCGGCAAGGCCGGCGACCTGGCCGGCGTCGACGTGGCGCGTTTCCGCGCCGACGCCGCCCGCGTCGCCAACGACGCCCAGCAGGCCGAGCTCGAGCTCTCCCGCGCCCGCCTCGCCCTGGCCCTGCTGCTG
>JAKLLM010000115.1 GCA_023150125.1 Zoogloea sp. | reverse complement strand
GGCATTGCGGCAGGCAGATGGCACGCCGCACGAGGGACGACCCGATGAACACACAAACCCCACCCGGCGCCTGGCGCGGCCTGGCCGCCAGCCTGCTGCCCGCCGGCAAGCGTTTCATCCAGCGGGACGGCCCGCGTTACGGGGCGGCGGTGGCCTTCTACACGCTGTTCTCGCTGGCGCCGCTGCTGGTCGTGGTGACGGCCGGGGTGGCCCTGCTGCTGGGCACCGACGAGGCCCACGCGGCGATCTACGCCTACCTCGAGCGCTTCTTCGGCGAATCCGAGGCCAGGGCCATGAAATCCCTCGCCGATGCGGCGCTGGCCCGGGTGCGCGGCCCGGGTATCGCCGCGTGGATCGCCATCGGCACCACCGTGGTGGGCGCCAGCGCGGTCTTCCTCGAGCTGCAGGCAGCGCTGCGGCGCCTGTGGGGCACGGAAGAGAGCCCCGGCGCCGGCCTGCGCGGGCTCGTCATCGGGCGCCTGACGGGCTTCGCGCTGGCGCTGGGGGTCGGCTTCCTGCTCGCCGTGACGCTGATGGCCGAGGCGGCGTTGAGCGCCGCGCTGGCCTGGTTCGGCGAGGGCCAGGCATGGTACGGCGCGCTGGCCGGCCTCGTCGACCTGCTGCTGGTGAACGCCGCCAGCGCCGCCCTGTTTGCGCTGCTGCTGGCCCGGCTGGCGCCGCAGAAGGGCATCCGCTGGCGCGACGCGCTGCCGGCGGCGGCCGTCACCACCGGCCTGTTCGCGGTGGGGCGCTACCTGATCGCCCTCTACCTGGCACGCACCGGCGTCGCCTCGGCCTACGGCGCGGCAGGCTCGCTGGCGGCGATCCTGGTGTGGATCTACTGGTCGGCGCAGATCTTCTTGTACGGTGCCTGCGTGCTGCGCGTGCAGCAGCCGGACGCCGGCGGACTGAACTCTGCGGCGATCCCCGCATCAGAAGCCGGGCACGCCACAACGGCAACCCACAACGGAGAACACCCATGAAATCACGCCTCGTCATCCTGCCCCTGCTGTCCGCCCTGGTCCTCGGAGCCTGCACCAACATGAGCGAAACCCAGCGCAACACGGCCATCGGCGCGGGGATCGGCGCGCTCGGGGGCGCCGTGATCAGCAAGAGCACCGGCGGCAACAAGACCGGCCGGGACGCGGCCATCGGGGCCGGCGTCGGCGCGCTGGGCGGCTATGTGTGGTCGCAGCGCATGGAGGCCCAGCGCCAGGCCATGGCCCAGGCCACCGCCGGCACCGGCGTCGACGTGACCCGCACCGCCGACAACCAGCTGAAGCTGGAGATCCCGAGCGACATCTCCTTTGACACCGGCAAGGCGGCGATCAAGCCCGAGATGCGGCCGATCCTCGACCGCTTCGCCCAGACCCTCAAGGACAACCCGGCCACCAATCTGCGCATCATCGGCCACACCGACAGCACCGGGTCCGACGCCATCAACAACCCGCTGTCGCTGGAGCGCGCCGCCAGCGCCCGCAGCTACCTGGCCGACCGGGGCGTGGCCCAGGGCCGCATCGAGATCGCCGGCCGCGGCGCCCGCGAGCCGCTGGCCGACAACGGCAGCGAGGCCGGCCGGGCCAGGAACCGCCGCATCGAGATCTTCGTGGCCGAAGCGGCGCGCTGAAGCACGGCGCCGCCCCCGCCGGGCTCAGGCCCGGTCGAGCATCACGTAGCGCTTGGTCACCCGTTCGAGCACCTCGAAGGTGCCGATGAAGCCCGCCGGGATGACGCCCGCTTCACCGGGCCCGAACTCCCGCGCGTTGCCTGCGGTATCAACGATGCGCAGGCGCCCGGCGAGCACCTGGAAGAACTCGTGGCGGCCGGGATGGAAGGCGATCCGCCAGGCGCCGGGCTCGCACTCCCAGTCGCCGACGGAGAGCGCGCCGTCCTCGGCGCTGTAGCGTTCGGAGGTCAGCCGCAGCGGCGGCGTGCCGATCGCCCGGCTCGCCGCGGGGCGGTCTTCGACGGGAGCGGGGGCGGGGTCGGAGAAGTGGATGACGGAGGGCATTGCGGCGGGACGAAGCAGCTGAGAACGATGAGTCGCGCAGTGTACGCGCCTTTGCACGATGGCATGAAGCACGCCCCTGCGGGAATATCTTCCGCTTACAAAATGGCCTGCCCGCTTCGGGCGTCAGCAACGGCCGTTACGCCCTAGCCGGGAACAAAAGCAGCCACCCGCCGGAACATGCCAGGAGCGCGTAGCGAGCGGCCCGAGGTCGCAATGAGGCGCGGAGCTGTAATGCAGTACAGCAAGCGCCGGCGTTGCGAGATCGGGTCGCGCAGTAGCGCTGATGGCATGTTTCAGAACAGCTCGACGTCGTCGCCCTTGTCCTTCATCTCGGCCTTGTAGTTGTCGAGGGCTTCCTGCACCGGCATGCCCTGCATCACCGCGTTGAACATCTCGACCTCTTCGCGGGTGGAGTACTTGGCGCGGATCTTCTCCTGCAGCGCCACCCACTCGAAGGGGTTGTAGAGCTTGCGCTGGTCGGTGACCAGGGTGCCGAGGGCCTGCAGGCTGTGGGAGACGTGGGCGAGGCGCTGGCTGAGCTTGTCGTAGAACTGGAAGGCGACGATGGAGCGCTGCACGCGGCCCGCCACTTCGCCGGCATGGCCGATCAGGGATTCCTTGAGCTGGGCGGTGGCCGGGGTGTCGGGCAGCTGTTCGAGGGCCGAGCCCATCATGCGCATGTAGCCGGCCATCGAGGTGAAGGAGTCGGTGAGGACTTCCACCGAACTGTTGCCTTCCTTGAGCGCCGACTCGATCTGGCCGACGGCGAGTTCGAGCATCAGCACGGTTTCGCGCACCTGGCTCCAGTCGAGGTCGGGGCTGTGGGCGCTGGTGCCGCGGCGGTCTTCGTTTGCTGTCATGGGGTTCTCCGGGACTCGTGGGACATCCCGGTTCTTCGGCCCCCCGCCGGAAAGCTTTAGCGCGACGGCACCCCGCCCACGAACACCGGCTCGGGCTCGAGCGCCACGCCGAAGCGGGCGAACACGTCGGCACGCACCGCCTGGCTGGTGGCGAGCACGTCGGCCCCGCTGGCCCCGCCGTGGTTCACCAGCACCAGCGCCTGGCGCGCGTAGCAGCCCACCGGGCCGAGGTTTCGGCCCTTCCAGCCGGCCTGCTCGATCAGCCAGCCGGCGGCGAGCTTCACGCGGCCGTCGGGCTGGGGGTAATGGGGGATGCCTGGGTGGAGCGCCGCGAGGCGGGCGTAAGCCTCGGCGCTGACCACCGGGTTCTTGAAGAAGCTGCCGGCGTTGCCGATCTCGGCCGGGTCGGGGAGCTTGGCACGGCGGATGGCGCTGACCGCATCCGACACCTGCAAGGGTGTCGGCTGGGCGATGCCTTCGGCGGCGAGGGCCTTGGCCACGTCGGCGTAGGCGGTGACCGGGCGCCAGCTTTTCGGCAGGCGGAAGGTGACGGCGCCGATGAGGTAGCGGCCGGGGTGCTGCTTGAAGAAGCTGTCCCGGTAGGCAAACTGGCAGTCGGCCTTGTCGAAGCCCACCGTCTTGCCGGTGTCGAGGTCGTAGGCGCGCAGGCTGTAGAAGTGCTCGGCCAGCTCGAGGCCGTAGGCGCCGATGTTCTGCACCGGCGCGGCGCCGACGGTGCCGGGGATGAGGGAGAGGTTCTCGAGGCCGGGCCAGCCCATCTCGAGGGTCCAGCGCACGAAGTCGTGCCAGTTCTCGCCGCCGCCGGCGCGGATGTACCAGGCGTCCATGTCTTCCTGCACCCGGCTGCGGCCCTTGAAGGCGACCTGCAGTACGAGGCCGTCGAAGTCGCCGGCCAGCACGAGGTTGGAGCCGCCGCCCAGCACCAGCCGCGGCAGGCCCTGGATGCGCGGATCTTCGAGGATGGCGCGGAGCTGGTCCACGTCGTGCACCGCCGCGAACCACGCGGCGCGGGCCGGCAGGCGCAGGGTGTTGAGGGCGTCGAGGGCGACGTCGCGCTGGAGCAGGTCGTGGGTCATGGGGCGTTTACTGCCGGATCTCGGCGAAGGGGGCCGGCACCGGCATGCCGGGGGTGCGACGGTAGGGGTTGATGTCGAGCCCGCCGCGGCGGGTGTAGCGGGCGAACACCGACAGGGCGCTGGGCTGGCACTGGCGCAGGATGTCGACGAACACCCGCTCGACGCACTGCTCGTGGAACTCGTTGTGCTGGCGGAAGGAGATGATGTAGCGCAGCAGGCCTTCGCGGTCGATCGGCGCGCCGGTGTAGCGCACCACCAGCATCGCCCAGTCCGGCTGGCCGGTGACCAGGCAGTTGGACTTGAGGAGGTGGGAATACAGCGTTTCGGTGACCGGCACGCGGGCGGTGTCGGCGGTGAGCAGCGCGGGCTCGGGGGTGTAGCGGTCCACGTCGATCTCGAGCCCGTCGATGAGGATGCCTTTGGGGTAGCCCATGGGGCGCTGGGGGCGCGTCGACAGCGGCGCCACATGCACCAGCACCGGCGCGCCGGCGGCGGCGGAGAGGTCGCGGGTGAGGGTGGCGACGAGCTCGTCGGTGCTGCCGAGGCGGGTCTGGTTGAAGGAGTTGAGGTAGAGCTTGAGCGACTTGGACTCGATCAGATTGGGCGACACCGCCGGCACGATGAAGTGGGCCAGCGCCACCACCGGCTTGCCGCGGAGGTCGAGCCAGGAGAGCTCGTAGGCGTTCCAGATGTCCTCGCCGACGAAGGGCAGCGCGGCTTCGGCGATGCCGATCTCGTCGCGCTTGCCCTGGCGCGGGATGGGGAACAGCAGGGCCGGGTCGTAGTGCTCGGCGTAGGCGACGGCCTTGCCGAGGGGCGAGGCTTCGGGGGCGGTGCTCATCAGCGGTTTTCCTTGAGGGCGCGGAGGAGTTTCTGGCCGGCGCGGCCGTCCACGGCGTGGCCGAGGCGCTGCTGCTCGACGCGGATCGCCGCCCGGCTGGCGTCGCCGAGCATGCCGTCGACGGAGCCGATGGCGTGGCCGCGGGCGACCAGCAGGGTCTGCACCTCGCGGCGCTCGGCGCGGGACAGGCCGGCGTCGTCGGTGGGCCAGGGGGTGGCGAAGGGCGCGCCGCCGCGCAGGCGGTCGGAGAGATGGGCGATGGCCAGCGCGTAGCTTTCGGCGGCGTTGTAGCCGTAGATCGCGTCGAAGTTGCGGAACACCAGGAAGGCCGGGCCCTTGGCGCCGGCGGGCAGCAGCAGGCCGGCGCTGCCCTCGCCCGCCAGCGGCGTGCCGTCGATGCGGGTGAGGCCGCGGGCGCTCCAGGTGGCGAGCGGCTGCTTGTTGCGGCGGCCGGCGCCGCTGGCGTCGAAGCCGGCGGGCAGGCGCACTTCGTAGCCCCACACTTCGTCGTCGCGCCAGCCGGCCTTCTTCAGGAAGTTGGCGGTGGAGGCCAGCGCGTCGGGCACGCTGCCCACCAGGTCGCGGCGGCCGTCGCCGTCGAAGTCGACGGCCAGGCGCAGGAAGGTGGACGGCATGAACTGGGTGTGGCCGAAGGCGCCGGCCCAGGAGCCGGTGAGCTGCTCACGCTTCACGTCGCCGGCGTCGACGATCCGGAGGGCGTCGAAGAATTCACCGCGGAAATACGCCTGGCGCCGCCCGTAGCACGACAGCGTGGACAGGGACGTGAGCAGCGGCCGCGAGCCGAAGTTGCGCCCGAAGTTGCTCTCGACGCCCCACACCGCGACCACCGTGGCCGGGTCGACCCGGTAGCGGGCGGCGACGGCGGCGAGGGTGTCACGCCAGGTCTTGAGCATGGCCTGGCCGTCGGCGACGCGCTCGTCGTCCACGAGGCCCGACAGGTAGTCCCAGATGGGCGTGCGGAACTCGGGCTGGTAGTCGAGGAAGTCGAGCACCTTGAGATCGGGGGCGAGGCCGGCGGTGAGCTGCTCGTAGCCGGCCGGCGAGACGCCGCGGGCGACGGCGGCGGCCTTCAGATCGGCCACGCAGGGGGCGAAGCGGGCCGGGTCGGGCGCGTCGGCGGCATGGGCCGACGCCGCCAGCCCCAGCGCGAGGGCAAGCGCCCGCGAAACAACGCACGCGCCTCGGGCGGAGGCAGGAATTCTGGCTTTCATCATCGTATGAAGGATTGCATGAGGGCGAAGAAGCGCCCGTAGAACTCGGCGTCGGTGACGGTTTCCTCGCCGACCTTGACCAGGGATTCGTTGTTGCCGCCAAAGGGCAGCGACAGGGAGCCGATGCCGGTGACGCTGAGGCCGGTGCTGGCGGAGCCGGCCTTGAGCTCCTCGCGCACCTGGCGCACGTTGGCATAGACCGCGGCACCGTCGCCCTCGGCCAGGCAGAACAGGCTGAAGGTGAGCTGGACCTGGGTGCTGCGGTCGGGCTGGAAATATTTGCGGGCGCGCACCGAATCCACCTTGCTCTCGTCGATCAGGTAGCCCTGGCTGAGCAGTGCCCGCCGGCCGGCCTCGCAGGCGGCGGCGGGGCTGATCTCGAAGGACTGCTCGTAGGGGGAATCGGGCGCGAAGTTCTCGAGCTTGTAGCTTTCGTCCTTGGGCTTGGACGACAGGCTGCTGCAGGCCGCCAGGGCAAGGCTCAGCAGGAACAGGGTGAAGCGGTGAAGCATGGGCGGCGGTACTCGGTTTGGAGGGGGGCGGACTCGGCCGCCCCGGGGGCACTCAATGGGCCTCGTCCCAGTTGGCGCCGACCCCGACTTCGGCAAGCAGCGGCACGGAAAGTTGCGCGACCTCGGCCATCAGGCGCGGCAGCTGCTCGCGGATCAGCGCGACTTCAGCCTCGGGCACCTCGAGCACCAGCTCGTCGTGCACCTGCAGGATGAGGCGCGACTTGACGCCACTGGCCTTGAGCCAGGCCGACACGGCGATCATCGCCTTCTTGATGAGGTCGGCGGCGGTGCCCTGCATCGGCGCGTTGATCGCCGCGCGCTCGGCGGCCTGGCGGCGGCCGACCTGCTGGGCGCGGATGTCGGGCAGGTGCAGGCGGCGGCCGAACACCGTCTCGACGTAGCCCTTCTGCTTGGCTTCGAGGCGGGTGCGCTCCATGTAGTCGGCGACGCCCGGGTAGCGGGCGAAGTAGCGGTCGATGTAGTTGGCGGCGGCGGCGCGCTCGATGCCGAGGTTCTTGGCCAGGCCGTGGGCGCTCATGCCGTAGATCAGGCCGAAGTTGATCACCTTGGCGTAGCGGCGCTGCTCGCTGGTCACCTCGAGGGGCGTGACGCCGAAGATCTCGCCGGCAGTGGCGCGGTGCACGTCCTCGCCGCGGGCGAAGGCGCCGGTGAGGCCGGCGTCGCCCGACAGGTGGGCCATGATGCGCAGCTCGATCTGCGAATAGTCGGCCGAGACGATCCTGTGGCCGGCCGGGGCGATGAAGGCGGCGCGGATGCGGCGGCCCTCGGGCGTGCGGATCGGGATGTTCTGCAGGTTGGGCTCGGAGCTGGCGAGCCGCCCGGTGACGGCCACCGCCTGGCTGAAGCTGGTGTGCACGCGGCCGGTGCGCGGGTTGACCATCTGCGGCAGCTTGTCGGTGTAGGTGTTCTTGAGCTTGGCGAGGCTGCGGTGTTCGAGCAGCAGCTTGGGCAGCGGGTAGTCCTCGGCGAGCTGGGAGAGCACGTCTTCGTCGGTCGACGGCTGGCCGGTGGCAGTCTTCTTGACCACCGGCAGGCCGAGCTTGGTGAACAAAATCTCGCCGAGCTGCTTGGGCGAGCCGAGGTTGAAGGGCTGGCCGGCAAGCTCGTGGGCCTGCTGCTCGAGATCATGCAGGCGGCGGCCGAGCTCTTCGGAGTGCTGGGCGAGCAGGAAGTCGTCGATCAGCACGCCGGTGCGCTCCATCTCGAAGAGCACCCGCGCGGTGGGCAGCTCGATGTCGCGGTACAGCGCGGCGAGGCCGGGCTCGGCGGCGAGCTGGGCGGCCAGCGTGTTGTGCAGGCGCAGCGTGATGTCGGCGTCTTCGGCGGCGTATTCGGTGGCGCGGGCAAGATCCACGTCGCCAAAGCCGATCTGCTTGGCGCCCTTGCCGCAGACCTCGGTGTAAGTCAGCGTCTTGAGGCCCAGGTGGCGGCTGGCCAGGGAATCCATGTCGTGGGGCTTGTCGCTCTCGAGCACGTAGGATTCGAGCAGCGTGTCTTCCGCGATGCCGGCGAGCGCGATGCCGTGGTTGGCCAGGATGTGGGCGTCGTACTTGAGGTTCTGGCCGAGCTTGCGGTGGGCGTCGGATTCGAGCCAGGGCTTGAGCTTGTCGAGCACCTCGGCGAGCGGCAGCTGGGCCGGCGCGTCGGCGTAGCCGTGGGCCAGCGGCAGGTAGGCGGCCTCGCCCTCGGTGGTGGCGAACGACATGCCGACCAGCCGCGCGGCGAGCGGGTCGAGGCCGGTGGTCTCGGTGTCGAAGGCGGTGAGGCTGGCGGCGTTGATCTTTGCCAGCCAGGCGTCGAAGGCGTCCCACGACAGCAGAGTCTCGTAGCCGCTGCGGTGGGCGCCGGGCTCGCCGACGGGGGCGGCGGCTTCAGCAGCGGCCGGCGCGGCGGGGCGATGGACGCCCTCCTCCAGCTCCTTCAGCCAGCCCTTGAACTCCATGCGCCGGTAGATCGCGGCCAGCGCCTCCTTGTCGTCCTCGCGGGCGGGCAGGTCGGCGGGCTTGAGTGGCAGATCGAGGTCGGTAACCACGGTGACGAGCTTGCGGCCCAGCGGCAGGAAGTCCAGGTGCTTGCGCAGGTTTTCGCCGACCTTGCCACCCACCTTGTCGGCGTTGGCGACCAGGTTGTCGAGGTTGCCGTATTCGGTGAGCCACTTGACGGCCGTCTTGGGGCCGCACTTCTCGACGCCGGGCACGTTGTCGACGGTGTCGCCGACGAGGGTGAGGTAATCCACGATGAGATGCGGCGGCACGCCGAACTTGGCCGTCACGCCGGCCTCGTCGAGCACTTCCTCGCTCATCGTGTTCACCCAGCGCACGCCGGGGCGGACGAGCTGGGTGAGGTCCTTGTCGCCGGTGGAGATCACCACCTCCCAGCCGGCCTCGACGGCCTGGCGGGTGAGGGTGCCGATCACGTCGTCGGCCTCGACGCCCTCCTCCATCAGGAGCGGCCAGCCTTCGGCCTTGACGGCCTCGTGGAGCGGCTCGATCTGGGCCCGCAAGTCGTCGGGCATCGGCGGGCGGTGCGACTTGTAGTCGGGGAACCAGTCGTCGCGGAAGGTCTTGCCCTTGGCGTCGAAGACGCAGGCCCGGTATTCCGCCTTGTAGTCGGATTCGAGCCGACGTAGCATGGACAACACGCCCCGCACCGCGCCGGTGGGCTCGCCCGCCGAGTTGCGCAGATCGGGCAGGGCATGGAAGGCACGGTACAGATAGCTGGAGCCGTCGACGAGCAACAAGGTAGGCATGGGCACGCAGGCTGAAGAGGCGGCGGCCCGCTCCCCTCACCCCTCACTCCTTACAAGAATAATGACTGCAAAAGACAAACTCCCGCCGATGATGCCGAGCACG
>JAKLLM010000114.1 GCA_023150125.1 Zoogloea sp. | reverse complement strand
CTCGAGGCCTTCCGGGTCGCCCTCGCGGCGGGCGCCGGGGTAGGCGTGGGCGAACAGGCGGTCGTAGAGGCGGATCTCGGCGGTGTAGGCGTGCTCGACCGAAACCCAGTGCAGGTTCCCCTTGACCTGGGAGTTGTCGGCGCCGGGGGTGCCGGATTTTGAATCGGGCAGGTATTCGCACAGCACCGCGGTGACGTTACCGTCGGCGTCCTTCTCGCAGCCGGTGCACTTGACGACGTAGCCGTAGCGCAGGCGGGCCATGTTGCCCGGGTAGAGGCGGTGGTAGCCCTTGACCGGGGTTTCCATGAAGTCTTCGCGCTCGATCCAGAGTTCGCGGCCGAAGGGCATCTCGCGCTTGCCGAGCTCGGGGTGGAGCGGGTGGTTGGGGGCGTGGCAGCGCTCGGTCTCGCCCGCCGGGTAGTTGGTGATGATGAGCTTGAGCGGGTCGAGCACGGCGACGCGGCGCTCGGCGGCCTCGTTGAGGTCTTCGCGCATGCAGTCTTCGAGCACGCTCATGTCGATCCACGAGTCGGCCTTGGATACGCCGATGCGTTCGGCGAAGCGCTTGAAGCCCTCGGCGGTGAAGCCGCGGCGGCGGGCGCCGACCAGGGTGGGCAGGCGCGGGTCGTCCCAGCCGGCGACGTGCTTCTCGTCGACCAGCTGGATCAGCTTGCGCTTGGATAGCACCACGTAGGTGAGGTTGAGGCGCGCGAACTCGATCTGGCGCGGCACCGGGCGCGGGAAGAAGCCGCCTTCGGCTAGGTTGTCGAGCAGCCAGTCGTAGAAGGGGCGCTGGTCCTCGAACTCGAGGGTGCAGATGGAGTGGGTGATGTCTTCGAGCGCGTCCTCGATGGGGTGCGCGAAGGTGTACATCGGGTACACGCACCACTTGTCACCGCTGCGGTGGTGGGTGGCGTGGCGGATGCGGTAGATGGCCGGGTCGCGCAGGTTGATGTTGGGCGAGGCCATGTCGATCTTGGCGCGCAGGATGTGGGTGCCGTCGGGGAATTCGCCGGCCTTCATGCGCTGGAAGAGCTCGAGGTTCTCGGTGACGCTGCGGTTGCGGTAGGGGCTGTCCTTGCCCGGCGCCGACAGGGTGCCGCGGTAGGCGCGCATCTCCTCGGCGCTGAGCGAGTCGACGTAGGCCTTGCCGACCGTGATGAGGTGCTCGGCCATGGCGTACATCTTGTCGAAGTAGTCCGACGCGAAGTAGAGGTGGTCCTGCCAGTCGAAGCCCAGCCACTGCACGGCCTCGATGATGGCGTCGACGTATTCCTGCTCTTCCTTGGTGGGGTTGGTGTCGTCGAAGCGCAGGTGGCAGGCACCGCCGTAGGCCTGGGCCAGGCCGAAGTTGAGGCAGATGCTCTTGGCGTGGCCGTAGTGCAGGTAGCCGTTGGGCTCGGGCGGGAAGCGGGTCTCGACGCGGCCGCCCCACTTGCCGAGGCGGCGATCTTCGTCGATGAGGTTGCGGATGAAGTTGCTGGGTGCGGCGTCGGCCGGGGAGGTCGGTGCGGTCATCTGGGTCTTACCTTGGCGGGCTGGGGCGGATTGCCAGCGTTTCAAAATGAACCCGAGATTGTAGCCGAAGGTGCGCCCGCTGCAGGTTTGCCGGCGGCATTCGATGGGCCTGTGCCGCTCGCCCGAGGGCCTGCACGGCATAAAACACTCCAGACACGCCCTCCGGATGCCGATAAGCAGAACTTCGACATGTGGGAAGTGGATTCATGGGTGCTCATCGAACCGGATTGTTCCTGGCGGTCTTGCTGGGAGCGCAGCTCGCCCGGGCCGGCGAGGCTTCGTTCATCGATCTGCCCCTCGAAGACCTGGGCAAGCTGGAGGTCGCCGCGGTGTCCCGCAAGGCCCAGAAGCTCGCCGACACCCCGGCCGCGGTGACGGTGCTCTCGGCCGAGGATATCCGCCGCAGCGGTGCCCGCAGCATTCCCGAGGCGCTGCGGGAGGTGCCGGGTGTCAACGTGGCGCAGATCGGCACCTCCCGCTGGGCGGTGGGGGTGCGGGGAGCCCAGGGGCGCTTTGCCAACAAGCTGCTGGTCCAGGTGGATGGCCGCAGCATCTACAACCCGCTGTTCTCGGGGGTGTTCTGGGAGGCCCAGGACATCATGATCGAGGACGTGGAGCGCATCGAGGTGGTGCGCGGCCCGGGGGCGTCCCTGTGGGGGGCCAACGCGGTCAATGGGGTCATCAACGTCGTCACCCGCAAGGCGTCGGCGACGCGCGGCGGGCTGGCGTCGGTCAGCGCGGACAGCCAGGGCGGGGTGACGACGGCGGTGCGCCAGGGCGTCGGGCTCGAGGGCGTCGGTGCCATGCGCGTGTTCGCCAAGGGGCGGGATCTCGGGCGCTCCGAGACGGCCGATGGCGACAGGGCGAGCGACAAGGCGGGCGGCTGGCTCGCCGGCTTCCGTCTCGATGGCGAGGGCGGCTGGATGGTGCAGGGCAACGCCTATCGCCACACCAGCAAGGAGCTCCTGCCCGTCTCCATCGCCCTTGCCCCCAACGGGAGCTTTCCCGTCTCCTTCGTGTTCGAAGGCAGCAACCTGCTGGCGCGTCGCCAGTGGGCGATGGCAGGGGGCGACGCGACTCTCCAGGCTTACGTGGACCACACCGACGCCTGGCTCAATGCCCAGGGCAACGGCAAGACCGACATCGTCGATGTGGACTTCCAGCACACCCTCGCGCCGATGGGCCGCCACGACCTGATGTGGGGGCTGGGGGCCCGCTACGGGCGGGTGGACTTCGATTCCAACTCGCCCGCCTTCACCTTCCAGGATCAGCTCGTTGAGTACCGGATCGCCAGCGCTTTCGTCCAGGACGAGATCAGCCTCGTGCCGCAAAGCTTGATGCTCACCCTCGGTTCGCGCTTCGAGCACTCGACGCTCGCCGACTTCGAGACCCAGCCGACGGTGCGCCTGATGTGGACGCCCACCAAGGACGACAGCCTGTGGCTCAACTGGTCGCGGGCCGCGCGCACGCCGTCGATCGGCGAGATCAACGCCAACGTGGTGCTCGGGGCCCAGCCGCTGCCGCAGCCCCCCTTCCCGCAGGGGTCGTTCGCCGTCTTGCGCTCCCTGCCGGCGCCCGGCCTGCGGCCCCGGGCCGAGCGCGTCGATGCGCTGGAGCTCGGCTACCGCCGGACCTTGCCCAACGGCAGCTTCGAGGCCGTGCTGTTCCACCACGACTACCGTCGGCTGATCTCCCCGACGGCGGGCCCGCTGGACTACCTGTCGAGTGCCCCCTTGCTGGTCCAGCCGGTGTTCCGGAGCTACTTTTCCAATGCCCGCACCACCGGCCTGGAACTCGCGGCAGACATGGCCATCACCGCCACCCTGCGTGTGCAGGGGAGCTACACCGTGCTCGACACGCAGGCCCGGCATTATGCCGACCCGGTCGCCGACGCCTCCGGCATGGCCCTGGCGGCCGCGGCCCCGCACCACTGGGCGAGCCTCCATGGCCTGTGGTCGCCGGGCGGCGGCCACGAACTCGACCTGATGCTGCGCCGGGTCGGCGCGGTGGGGGGCGGCGTGCCCGCCTACACCAGCGTCGATGTCCGCTATGGCTGGCACCTTGGCCGGGCCTTCGATCTGGCGGTCGTCGGGCAGAACCTGTTCGACAACCGGCACCTGGAGTACGCCTCGGATTTCTTCGTCAGCCAGTTGAGCTACCAGCCCCGTCGCGCGTACATTCAGGGCTTATGGCGTTTCTGAGCCCGCTCGCGATGGCCCGTCGCCGTGCTCGTTGCGAGGTGCCTCGGCGATGAAGGCGCTGCTGGGGGCGTTCGTCGTCGTGCTGCTCGGCCTGGCGTGCGGGCGCTTCGTCGTCGCCTCGCCCGCGGGGGAGTACCAGATCAAGGCGGCCTACCTGCTCAACTTCGCCCGCTACATCGAGTGGCCGGCGGCACGGCTGCCGCCGGCGCAAGCCTTGCGGGTCTGCGTGCTCGGCCGTGACCCCTTCGGTGGCGCGCTGTCGGCGCTCGAGGGGCGCCAGGTGAATGGGCGGGAGGTGCGTGTCCGCCAGCTCGAGGGCGCCGACCAGGCCGGTGATTGCCACGTCGTGTTCATTGCCGAATCCGAGGAGCGCCGGCTGGCCGCCATGCTGCGGGCGCTGTCCGGCCGCGGCCTGCTGCTGGTCAGCGACATCGACGGCTTTGTCGAGGCGGGCGGCGGCATCGGCCTGGTCACCGAGGAGGGCCGGGTCCGTTTCGACATCAACCAGGCTTCCCTGCAGCGCGACGGCCTGCGCGCCAGCGCCCAGCTCCTGCGCCTGGCGCGCAGCGTCCATGGAGCTCGCGTGCCCTGAGCCGGTTTCATTTCCGGCGCTCCGGCGAGTTTTGCTGCGTGCTCATTTGTGCTTCTTCTTTCCGTGTCCGGCGCGCGTCGCCGGGCTTTTGTTGATATGCTGGACAATTCCGTCGAGGTCGTCATGGAGAGCTGCAAAAAGATGCTCGACACCACCACTTTGCCCTTCACTTCGCACAATTCTGCTTGCGAGCCGCGCGCGGCCGTGCTCGACCTCGCGGTGCTGATGAGCCTGCCGGGGGTTTCCCAGCGCCGCGATGCGCCGGTGCTCAAGCGCCTGCTGGGCATCTTCGTCGTCGAGATGAACCGCAACATCGGCCTCCTGCAGGACGGTTTCGCCCAGGGCGACCGGGAGCAGATCGGGCGCCTGACCCACCGCATGAAGTCTTCGGCGCTGGCCATGGGGGCCATGTGCCTGGGGGCGCTGGCGCTCCGAGTCGACGCAAACCTCAAGGCCGGGGTGCCCCTCGACCCCGCCGACGGGAGCGCCATCGCCATGGCCTGGGCGGATGTCCGCCAGGCCTTGCTCGACGAGGGGCTGCTGAGCCCGGACGAGCTCGGCAGCATCGAAGCTTCGATTGGATCATGACCGGAACCCGCAAGATACATGTCCTGATCGTCGATGACGATCCGCTCACGCGCCTGATGGCCTCGGAGGCGCTGCGCGAGAGCGGCTACAGCAGCGTCGAGGCCGAGGACGGGCTGCGTGCGCTCGCGCTGTTCGACACCGAGCGGCCCGACCTCGTGCTGCTCGACGTGATGATGCCGCGCCTCGGCGGCTTCGACGTGTGCCAGCACCTGCGCGCCCGCCCCGAGGGCCAGCTGGTGCCGATCATCATGCTCACCGGGCTCGACGACGGCGAGTCGGTCGAGCGGGCCTTCCAGGTCGGGGCCACCGACTTCATCTCCAAGCCCATCAACTGGACCTTGCTGCGCTTCCGCATCCGTTACGTGCTGCGCTCGGCCCAGGTCATGCAGGAGCTCGTCCGCAACAAGGAGAGCCTCTCCAGCGCCCAGCGCATCGCCCGGCTGGGGAGCTGGGAATGGTTCGTGAACGAAGACCGGGTGCAGCGCTCGGCCCAGTACTATCGCCTGTTCGGGCAGCAGCCCGAGACCTTCGGCGAGCGCATGGAGGCGCTGCTCGATCACGTCTATGGGCCCGACCGGGCGATGGTGCAGGCGGCGCTGAAGGGCGCGGCGAAGGGCGTCGGCTATCAGCTCACCTACCGCGTGGTGTGGCCCGACGGCAGCGTCCGCACGGTGCTCGAGACCGCCGAGCCGGCCGAGGGGAGCGTCGATCTGCTGCTCGAAGGCAGCGTGCAGGACATCACCGAGCAGGTCGACACCCAGCGGCGGATCCGCCAGCTGGCCTATTTCGACCCCCTCACCGGGCTCCCGAACCGGGAGTTCTTCCGCGAGAGCCTGCTCTCCGCGGTCGCCCGCTGCCTGCGCAACGACAGCTGCTGCGCGGTGATGGTGCTGGACATCGACCGCTTCGCCCGCATCAACGACAGCCTGGGCCCCGAGCGCGGCGACCAGGTGCTGCAGGTGATCGGGCACCGCCTGCGCGAGAGCATGGGCGACCGCACGCCGGCCGAACCCGCCGGTGTCGGCGGGCTGCCCCGCCTCAAGGTGGCGCGCCTCGCCGCCGACGAGTTCGGGGTGCTGATCAGCGACGTCGGGCCGGTGGAGGAGGTGATCGAAGTGGCCTACCGCCTGCTCGAGGTGGTGCGCGCGCCGATCCGCGTGCCGGGGCAGGAGATCACCCTGGCGGCGCGGGTCGGGGTGGCGATGATGCCCGAGCATGCCACCGAGGCCGATGCGCTCCTGAAGGCCGCCGAAACCGCCCTCAACCGCGCCAAGCGGTCCACCGGCGAGCAGGTGGCGCTGTTTTCCGAAGAGATGAAGGTGGCGGCCTTCCTGCGCTTCACCCTCGAGGGCGACCTGCGCCGGGCCATCGGCGAGGATGAGCTGCAGGTCTTCTATCAGCCCATCGTCGATCTCGACGGGCCGCGCGTCGCCAAGGTCGAGGCCCTGGTGCGCTGGGCCCACCTGGCGCGGGGCACGGTGCCGCCGCCGGAGTTCATCTCGCTGGCCGAGGAGACCGGCATGATCGTGCCGCTGACGCGGGCGGTGATCGAGCAGGTGTGCTCCGACATCGCCCACATGGGCGACGCGCTGCCGCCGGATTTCCGGGTCAGCATCAATCTGTCGGGGGTCAACTTCATGGACCCCCACCTGATCCCCACGATCCGGGCGGTGCTCGGCGAGGCGCAGGTGCCACCGTCGCGGATCGAGTTCGAGCTCACCGAGACCGTGCTGATGCGCGACCTCGACTACGCCACCGCCACCCTGGCCCAGCTCCGCGACATGGACATCCGCGTGGCGGTGGATGACTTCGGCACCGGCTATTCGTCGCTGGCCTACCTGCGCCGGCTGGCGGTGAACACCCTCAAGATCGACCGCAGCTTCATCGGCGAGCTCCACGACAGCCAGGGCCTGGCGATCGTCGAGGCGGTGATCGGGCTGGCCCGCAGCCTGGGCATGGACGTGGTGGCCGAAGGCGTAGAGACGCCGGCCCAGCTGGAGGCCCTGCGGGAGCGGGGCTGCCACCTGATCCAGGGCTACCTGTTTGCTCGCCCGATGTCGCGCCAGGCGCTGCTGCACCTGCTGGCCGGCGGGCCTGCGGTGCTGCCCCAGCGGGGTGCTGCGCGGCCCGACTGAAGCCGCGCCGGCCCGGCGGCTCAGCTGCCCTGGGGCGGGCGGATGGCGATGCTGAGGCGGGTGCCTTCGCTGGCTTCCAGCTCGCGCAGCTGGCGGATGAGGTTCTCGTCGAGCACGAAGTCGGCCGCCAGCAGCATCACGCCGTCCTTCCCCACCAGGTCGCGGGCGAGGACCATGCCCGGTCGCAGGGCGTTGCTGCCGATTTCGTGGCCGGGCAGGGTCAGCTGGTCGTTGGTGCCCATGATTTCCAGGAACGCATCCACCACCTGCGGGCAGTAGCGCTTGCCGCGGTTCTGCTGGATGAAGGCGACGGCCTCTTCCTGCTTGAGGCGGCGCGGCGACAGGATGCCGATCTGCAGGCCGTCGAAGTCGTTGGCGACGGCGATGATCCGCGCGCCATACGGGATCGTCAGCCCTGAGAGCCGGTCGGGGTAGCCCTGGCCGTCCCAGCGTTCGTGGTGGGCGCGGATGTAGGTGGCGGCCTGGCGCAGGTTCTCGAGGCCCATCAGGGCGTTCTGGCCGGCGGTCGGGTGCTTGCGCCATTGCCCCAGCTCGTCGCCGCTCATGTGCGAGACGGGTTTGGACAGCAGTTCGTCGGGCAGGCCGATCTTGCCCACGTCGTGGAGCAGGCCGGCGAGCATCACGTCCTGCACTTCGGTCGGCTTCATGCCCAGCCGCACGGCGATCTTGCGGGCCAGGTCGGCGACCCGCCGCGAGTGGCCGCAGACCGCGCCCTCGCGTAGCTCGATGAGGTTGGAGAACACCCGGATCGAGGTCAGGAAGTTCTGCTTGAGCTTCTCGTGGGCGCTGCGCAGCTCGGCGGTGCGGGCCTCGACCTTCTGTTCGAGGCTGGCGTTGAGGCTGCGCAGCTCTTCGTTCTGGGCCTGGGTGAGGGCTTCGAGGCGGGCCTTCTCGCGCTGCAGGGCGCGGCGCTCGAGCGCCTCGCGGACGGTGAGCAGTACGTCCTGGTCGTTCCAGGGCTTGGAGATGTAGCGGGCGATGTGCCCGGCGTTGATCGCCGCGATGGTGGATTCCATGTCGGCGTAGCCGGTGAGCAGCAGGCGCACCGCGTCGGGCTGGCGCTTGCAGGCTTCGGCCAGGAAGGCGGCGCCGTCCATGCCCGGCATGCGCATGTCCGAGATGATCAGGTCCACCCGCTCGGCGTCGATGACGGCCAGGCCTTCGGCGCCGCCGCCCGCCACCTTCACGGTGTAGCCCTGGGGGCGGAACAGGCGGCGCAGGGCCGACAGGATGTTGGGCTCGTCGTCCACGCAGAGGATGGTGAACGCGGGCGATTCGATGGCGGGAGCGGGGCTGGCGGAGGTTGTCATTCT
Organism: Zoogloea sp.; assembly: GCA_023150125.1. Taxonomy (GTDB): domain Bacteria; phylum Pseudomonadota; class Gammaproteobacteria; order Burkholderiales; family Rhodocyclaceae; genus Zoogloea. The sequence goes on along the minus strand of JAKLLM010000114.1, from coordinate 1,077 downwards.
GGGGTTCCGGGCTCGGCGGGTTGATGCACGGGTAGCGTGATGCGGAACAGGGTTCCGTTGCCGGGAGTGCTGCTGGCGGTGATCTTGCCGTGGTGTTTCTGGATGATGCCGTAGGAGAGGGAGAGCCCGAGGCCGGTGCCCTTGCCCACCGGCTTGGTGGTGAAGAAGGGGTCGAAGATGCGGTCGACGACCTCGGGCTCCATGCCGCAGCCGTCGTCCTGGACCTCGATCCAGACCTGGTCGCCGCCGTGGCCGGTGCGCACGCGGAGGGTGCCCCGACGCCCGTCTGGGATGGACTGGGCGGCGTTCACAAAAAGGTTCATGAACACCTGGTTGAGCTGGGACGGCAGGCATTCGACCAGCGGGAGGGCGCCGTATTCGCGCACCACGTCGGCTCGGTACTTGATCTCGTTGCTGGCGATGTTGAGGGTGCTGTCCAGGCCCGTGTGCAGGTCGGCGGCCTGCCACTGCTGGTTGGTGTCGCTGCGCGAGAAGTCGCGCAGATCCTGGACGATCTTGCGGACCCGCTCGGTGCCCTCGGCCGACTCGCGGATGAGTTCGTGGATGTCGTCGCGCAGGTAGTCGAAATCGGCCTCACGCTTGGCCTTCCCGATGAGTGCCTGGGCCGGGCCGGGCAGCTCGGCCTCGGCGCTCTGGTAGGCGTCGAGCACCTGGAAGAGGCGGGTGATGTAGTCGTCGAGGCTGCGGATGTTGGAGCTCACGTAGCCGATGGGGTTGTTGATCTCGTGGGCCACGCCGGCGGCGAGCTGGCCGATGGAGGCGAGCTTTTCGGACTGCACCAGCTGCTGCTGGGTTTCGTGGAGCAGGCAGTTGAGCTCGGTGAGCTCGGCGTAGCGCTTGAGGAGCTCCAGCTCGGCGCCCTCGCGGCGGGCGATGTCGTCCTCAAGGGTGGCCTTGGCCTGCTGGAGTTCGGCGGTGCGGTGTTCGACTTTGGCTTCCAGGTCGGCGTGCACCTGGCGCAGGGCTTCCTCGGCGCGCTTGCGGTCGGTGATGTCGACGAGGCTGCAGAGGGTGGTGTCGACGCCCTCTATGGACTGCTGCGAAAGGTTCAGCTCG
>JAKLLM010000113.1 GCA_023150125.1 Zoogloea sp. | reverse complement strand
ATGCGCAGCAGCTGCAGGGTCGCGTCGTCGTCGCTGCCGCGGGCCCGGGCCTGGCTGGCGAGCCATGCAGCGGCGGCGCCGAGGTCGCCCGGGTGGCGGGCCAGGGCGTCGTGAATGGTGGCGGGGTCGAGGTGGGTGTAGGCGCCGTCGGTGGCGAGCAGGTAGATCTCGCCCGGCTCGGCCTCCCAGCTGCGGTAGTCGATCTCCACGTGGGGGCCGGTGCCGAGCGCGCGGCCGAGGTAGGACTCGGTGGATGACAGGCGCACCCGGTGGTCTTCGGTGAGCTGTTCGAGGGCCTGGGGGTGGAGGCGGTAGATCCGCGAGTCGCCCACGTGCAGCAGGTGCAGCTCGCGCCCCTTGAGGATCAGCGCGCTGAAGGTGCAGACGTAGCCGCGGTCTTTCTCGAAGCGGGCGTCGCTGGCCTGGGTCTGGGCGTGCAGCCAGGAGTTCGCCGCGCCCAGCACTCGCTCGGCGGCCCGGCGCACCGACCAGGCTTCGGAGGTGGCGTAGTAGTCGTCGAGAAAGCTGCGCACGGCGGTCTGGCTGGCCAGCTGGCTGACCCGGCTGGAACTGATGCCGTCGGCGATGGCCAGCGCGATGCCCTTGCTGGCCAGCAGGTGCCCTTCGGGCAGGAAGGCGCCGTGGAAATCCTGGTTGATGTCGTGGGCGCCGACCAGGGAGGCCTGGCCGAGGGTCACCCGCAAGCTTGTCGTCATGGGATGGATGCCTCGGCCGGCGTGGCGGGCGCTCAGGCGGCGCGGCGCTTGGGGGCGGTCTTGTAGTGGGTGGAGTACAGCGTGGCGCCGACGAAGGTCAGGCCGCCCACCAGGTTGCCCAGCACGGTGGGGATCTCGTTCCAGATCATGTAGTCCATGAAGGTGAAGTTGCCGCCCAGCATGAGGCCCGACGGGAACAGGTACATATTGACGATGCTGTGCTCGAAGCCCATGTAGAAGAACACCAGGATCGGCATCCACATGGCGATGACCTTGCCCGACACGCTGGTGGACATCATCGCGGCGACCACGCCGGTGGACACCATCCAGTTGCACATCACCGCGCGCACGAACAGCGTGAGCATGCCGGCGGCGCCGTGGGCGGCGTAGCCTACGGTGCGGCCTTCGCCGATGTGGCCGATCTTCTGGCCGACGGCGTTGGGGGCCTCGGTGAAGCCGTTGGTGAAGATGATGGCCATGAACACCGCAACGGTGAGGGCGCCGGCGAAGTTGCCGGTGAACACCAGGCCCCAGTTGCGCAGCACGCCGTTCCAGGTGGCGCCGGGGCGCTTGTCGAGGACGGCCAGCGGGGCGAGGGTGAACACGCCGGTGAGCAGGTCGAAGCCGAGCAGGTAGAGCATGCAGAAGCCGACCGGGAAGAGCAGGGCGCCGATCAGCGGGTTGGCGGTGTTCACCGACACCGTCACCGCGAAGGCGGCGGCCAGCGCGAGGATGGCGCCGGCCATGTAGGCGCGGATCAGGGTGTCGCGGGTGGACATCAGCAGCTTGGATTCGCCGGCGTCCACCATCTTGGTGACGAACTCGGCGGGGGCGAGGTAGGCCATGTTGTTTCCTTTGTGAGTCAGGCGATCTTGTTGTTCAGGCGGGCGTCAGCCCAGGGCGACCAGCACGCGGCCGTCCTCGACCCGCACCGAGTGGGCGCGGACGGAGTGCTCGGGGGCTTCCAGGCAGACGCCGTCGGTGAGGTCGAAGTGGTTCTTGTAGAGCGGCGAGGCGACCACCACGTGCTTGCCGAGGTTGCCGACCAGGCCACGGGACAGCACGCTGGCGCCGGACTTCGGGTCCACGTTGTCGATGGCGTAGAACTGGCTCTGGCCAACCCGGAAGACGGCCACGTGGCGGCCCTCGGCGAGGGCGCAGACGCCGGTGTCGGGCAGGATGTCGTCCACCGCGCAGACGGTGGTCCAGACGAGGGGTTCGATGCTCATGGCGGGGCTCCTCAGGCGGGGGTGGCGGTGGGGCGTTCGTCGGCGCGGGCGGGGCGGATCTGGCCGCGTTCTTCCACAAAGACGATGTGCTCGTCGGCCTTGTCGCTATTGACGAAGCTGCGGAAGCGCTGGCGCACCTCGGGGGTGGTGACGGCGGTCTTCCACTCGCACTGGTAGCTGTCCACCACGTGCTGCATCTGCACCTCCAGCTCGGCGGCGAGGCCGAGGCTGTCGTTCACCACCACGTCCTTCAGGTAGTCGAGGCCGCCTTCCAGGTTGTCGCGCCAGGTGCTGGTGCGCTGCAGGCGGTCGGCGGTGCGCACGTAGAACATCAGGAAGCGGTCGATCAGCTGGACCAGCGTTTCCTTGTCGAGGTCGGACGCCAGCAGCTCGGCGTGGCGCGGCTTCATGCCGCCGTTGCCGCAAACATAGAGGTTCCAGCCCTTGTCGGTGGCGATGATGCCCACGTCCTTGCCCTGGGCCTCGGCGCACTCGCGGGTGCAGCCGGACACGCCGAACTTGATCTTGTGCGGTGCGCGCAGGCCCTTGTAGCGGTTCTCGAGTTCCACCGCGAGGCCGACGCTGTCGCCGACGCCGTAGCGGCACCAGGTGGAGCCGACGCAGCTCTTCACGGTGCGCAGGCTCTTGCCGTAGGCGTGGCCGGATTCGAAGCCGGCGGCGATCAGCTCCTCCCAGATCAGCGGCAGCTGCTCGACGCGGGCGCCGAACAGGTCGATCCGCTGGCCGCCGGTGACCTTGGTGTAGAGGCCGTACTTCTTGGCCACCTGGCCGACCGCGATCAGGCCATCCGGCGTCACCTCGCCGCCCGCCATGCGCGGCACCACCGAGTAGCTGCCGTCCTTCTGGATGTTGCCCAGGAAGTAGTCGTTGCTGTCCTGCAGGCTGGCGAGGTCGTCCTTCAGCACGAAGTCGTTCCAGCACGAGGCGAGGATGCTGGCCGCGGTGGGCTTGCAGATGTCGCAGCCGAGGCCGTGGCCGTGCTTGGCGAGGAGCTCGTCGAAGGTCCTGATCTGGCCGACCCGGACGAGGTGGTAGAGCGCCTGGCGGGAGTGGGCGAAGTGCTCGCAGAGGTGGTTGTTCACCGCCATCCCGCGGCGGGCCATCTCGGCCTTCATCACCTGGGTGACCAGCGGCACGCAGCCGCCGCAGCTGGCGCCGGCCTTGGTGCAGGCCTTCATGCTGCCGATGTCGGAGACGCCATCGGCCACCGCCGCGCAGATCTGGCCCTTGCTCACGTTGTTGCACGAGCAGATCTGGGCGCTGTCGGGCAGGGCGTCCACGCCGAGGCCCGGCTTGGCCTTGCCGTCGCTGGCCGGCAGGATCAGGAACTCGGGCTCGGCCGGCGGGGCGATGCCGTTCTGGGCCATCTGCAGAAGGGTGCCGTATTCGTCGGCGTTGCCCACCAGCACGGCGCCGAGCAGGCGCTTGCCGTCGTCGCTCACCACGATCTTCTTGTAGATCTGCTTCAGCTCGTCGGCGTAGCGGAAGCTGCGGCAGCCCGGTGTGCGGCCCTGGGCATCGCCGATGCTGGCCACGTCGACGCCCATCAGCTTGAGTTTGGTGCTCATGTCGGCGCCGGCGAAAGCAGCGTCGGCCTGGCCCGCGAGGTGGCGGGCGGCGACGCGGGCCATCTCGTAGCCCGGGGCGACGAGGCCGAAGGTCTGGTCCTTCCAGGCGGCGCATTCGCCGATGGCGTAGATGTCGTGGTCGCTGGTCCGGCAGTGGTCGTCCACCGCGATGCCGCCGCGGGCGCCCACCGCCAGGGCGTTCTGCCGGGCGAGTTCGTCCCGCGGGCGGATGCCGGCGGAGAACACGATCATGTCGGTCTCGAGGTGGCTGCCGTCGGCAAACACCATGCGGTGGCGGGCGCGGGCGCCGTTGGTGATCTCGACGGTGTTGCGGCCGGTGTGCACCTGCACGCCGAGGGCCTCGATCTTGCTGCGCAGCACACGGCCGCCGTCGTCGTCCACCTGCACCGCCATCAGGCGCGGGGCGAATTCGACGACGTGGGTCTCGAGGCCCAGGTCGCGCAGGGCCTTGGCGCATTCGAGGCCGAGCAGCCCACCGCCCACCACCACGCCACTTTGCGAGCGGGCGCCGCACTCGGTCATGCCTTCCAGGTCTTCGATGGTGCGGTAGACGAAGCAGTCGGGGCGGTCGTTGCCGCTCACCGGCGGCACGAAGGGCACCGAGCCGGTGGCCAGCACCAGCTTGTCGTAGGGCAGCACCTCGCCGTCGGCGGTGGTGACGGTCTTCCTGCGGCGGTCGATGGCGCTGGCGCGGGCCTTGAGGCGCAGCGAGAAGCCGCTCTGCTCGAAGAAGCCCGGCGCCACCAGCGACAGGTCTTCGGCGCTCTTGCCGGCGAAGAATTCGGACAGATGCACCCGGTCGTAGGCGGGGCGGGGTTCTTCGCCCAGCACGGTGACGTCTGCGGAGGCGAGCTTCTGCTGGTGGAGCTCCTCGAGGAACTTGTGGCCCACCATGCCGTGACCGACAACAATGATTTTCATGGGGAATCCTGCACGTCCTGCCCCGGGGAGGGCATGCAGGATCAGGGCGCCAGGCTCACCAGGGTGAGTGACGCGGCTGACCGGGCCCCCGCGGAACGCGGATCAAAGTCGGGTTGGAACTGGCGAGCGCCGCGCGTTGGCGCGTCAGGCTCGCTCCGGTCCCGCCGTCGTTGGCGGAGGCAAAGGGCCCGCGGCGGCACTGCCGTCGGGCTCGATTGGGATTTAGCAGGTTCCGTGCCAGCGTCGGAGAGCCCTTGCTGGCGGGGCTCGGCGGCCGTCGGGGGCGGGCTGGAGGCACCGTAGTGGTGCGCGCTGCGCCATCGTGGCGCACGGGGGCGCTCAGGCGGCGTTCTTCTCGTCGGCCGTGAGGTTGCGGGTGTCGGCCTGCGGTGGGAACAGCGCCTTGTGGGCGAGGTGGTAGGCGAGCAGGTGGGGCGGCATGCGCAGCCAGTGGGCGCGGATGTAGAGCAGCTTGCGGGCGGCGCCGCGCAGGCCGTCGGCGGCGCTGGGGTGCTGGGTTTCGAGCACTCGCAGGTAGAGGGCGTCGAGGAGGCGCTGGCGCGGTCCGCCCTTGAGGCAGCCGAGTTCGGCGAGCAGGCGCGCCGGCACCGGGGTGCCCAGCAGGCGGTGGCTGTAGCGCAGGGCCAGGCGCAGCGGGCCGGCGAGCTGGAGGCGTTCGGCGCGGCGGGCGAGGGCGTCCCAGGCGGCCGGGGTTTCGCCGAGCTGGCGGAGTAGGGCGTCGAGGTCGGTGAGGTCGCGCAGCAGGTTGTCGGGCTCGCCCTCGTGGAAGAGGTGGGAGGCGCTGTGCAGGATCAGGTCGGGCAGGGCCAGGGTGCGCACGCCGGGCAGGCCGGGGATCTCGACGCTGGCTTCGATGAGCAGCCGGGCGTCGGGCTTGAGGCGCGAGGTGGGCGGCAGGATGGTGTGGTGCACGTCGAGGGCGGTGCCGCGGAACATGTGCTGCATCGCCGGCAGTTCGTGCATCCAGCGGCGGTAGTAGCGCTGGTCGTAGTCGTCGAGGGCGGTGCTCTGCCAGCCGGTGAGCATCAGCGCCGACTCGGCCTCGCCCAGGCGCGCGTGGGGCACCAGGATGTCCACGTCGGCAAACAGCCGCCCCGCCGCAGCCGGCAGGCCGGCCGCCACGTAGGCGGCGCCCTTGAGGAGGATCAGCGGCAGGCCGATGTCGGAGAGGGCGTCGCGCAGGTGGCCGACTTCGCGCAGGATGGAGTGGTGCTGCTGCTCGGCCATGATGGTGCCGGAGAGCAGGTGGTTGCGGGCCCGCTCGGGCATGTCGATGCCGGCGGCTTCGAGGCGCTGGTGGAGGCGGCCGAGCAGGTTGGCGTGGCGGCACTGGCGGACCAGCAGGTCCCAGTCGGCCGGGCTGAGATGGCGGGCCTCGTCGGCGTGGCGCAGGACGCGCAGCAGCAGGCTCATGGGGCGTCGCCCTCGGCTTCCCGGGCCAGGCGGTCGAAGATGGCGATGGCTTCGTCGAGGCGGCTGTATTCGAAGTTGAAGCTGCGGCAGTGGTCCACCATGCGGCCGACCGCGGCGAAGCCGTGGCTGCCGAGGATGTGGTAGTTCATGGCGTTGTCGGCGATCTGCAGGAAGGCGGCTCCGCTGCCCATGGGCTCGAGGCGGGCGTCGACGCCGGGCCGGTAGCGGGGCAGGATCATCCAGGTGGGGCGGGCCCACTGGCCGACGGCGAGCACGCTGGCCTCGGTGGGCGCCATCAGCGCGACGGTGCCCTTGGTGGTGTCGTGCACCGGGCGGGTGAGGAAGGCCTCGGGGGCGTAGGCGCGGATGACGTCGATGGAGGCGTTCTTGAGGTTCACCGGCCGGGCGAGGCCCATCACCTCGCCGGTGTCGAGGCGGATCAGCGTGAGCTCGTCCGACAGCAGGCGCCAGCCGCGGTTGGCGAGCGCGGCGCACAGGGTGCTCTTGCCCGAGCCCGGCGGGGCCGGGAGGATCACGGCGCGATCGCCGCGCGCCACGCAGGCGGCGTGGATCACCAGCAGGTGCTGGCTGTAGGCGGTGATGCACCAGTTGAGGCCCCATTCGAGCATCGCCAGGGCCTGGTTGCGGGGCAGCGGCGTGAAGGGCTCGACGGCGTCCACCGAGAACACCGCCTGCGGGCGCAGCCAGCGGCGCAGGCCTTGCCCCGGGCGCACGCCCACGTGGAAGTCGATGAAGTCGTCGGCGCCGATCAGCGGGTGATGGGCGTACAGGCGGGCGAGCTCTTCGGCGATCTCGGGGATGCCGCTCTGCAGGCGGCAGTTGAACGGGCCTGCGGCGAGGCGGACACCGTCTGCGCCGAGCCGGGCCAGGAAGTCGGCCGGGGACAGGTCACGGATTCTCAAGGGACGGGCTGGATCAGGCGGGCGGCGGTGAGGGCTTCGAGGGCCGTGCAGACCAGCTGGCGGGCATCGGCCGGGTCGGCGTCGGGCTCTTCGTGGAGGGCGGCGGCGGCAAGCTCCGCGACCGATAGCCCCGGGGCCGCCGCGTACAAGGCGTCGAGGACGAAGCGGGCGATGGGGGTGAGCAGCAGGGTCTGCCCGGCGGCGGGGTCGAAGCGCACCCAGCCTTCGTCGACTTCTTTCCAGAGAATGCGGTCGGGCCCGCCGGTGATTGCCTGGCGGGCCCGATAACGCGTTGCCGGCGCGGTGGCCGAGGATGTGCTCACGGCCTGGAGCGCGGGTGGATCAGGGGTTCAGGCCGAGCAGGTAGTCGAAATACTTCTCGACTTCCGTCTGGTGCCACACCGCGCTCTCGCTCTTGTAGCCGAGGGTGGCGTAGCCGCCGCCGCGCACGCCGTCGGCCCACAGGGCCTGGACCACGCTGAAGCTGGGCGGGCCGGAGTTGAACGAGCCGAGGAAGACCGCTGCGGCCTTGGCGTTGAGGGGGTTCGAGGCGTCGTTGAGCGCGTCGATCAGCCTGAAGGTGCCGATGTCGGCGTCGTGGCCGATGGCGCCGGCAGTGAGGGCCGCACCGAAGAGTGCCGTGTCGCGCGGGTAGCCCGACGGCCACAGGCCGGGGTCGGCCTTGACCCACTCGTTGATGCTGGGGAAGCGGGTGGCGCAGTTCTTGCCGCCGGTGGCGCTGAGGTTGCCCGAGACGGAGAAACCCGACGGATGCTTGCAGTTGCCGGCCAGAACCGGGGTGCTCTTCAGGGCGAGCAGCACGGGGGCGCTCGCGAGACCGGCCTGGATGAGCTTGCGGCGGCCCGGGCGGGCTGCTGCGGCGATCTCGGCCTGGCCTTGCTGGAGCGATTCTGCAGGGTGTTTCTGATTCATCTCGAACCTCATTCAGGTGCCGCCGGTCGGCGACGCATTTTCCAATATTCTAGGCGGATTCTTGCTGTCGATCCGTGAAAGACATCCGCTTTTTAGTCAAAATAGGTTAAGCAATAATCGAGCCTATCTCTATTGGTTTTTTAAGGTTCTGATTTCAAAGGGCTTATTTGTGACCCCAGGCTGAGCGCGAACGCTTGGGCCGCTGGATGTCAAAAAAACCGACACTCGGTCTGGGTGGCCGGAGGGGCGGGCCGCTCAGTCGCTGGCGATGCGGTTGTTGGCGACCGACAGCCGGGTGGCGAGGACTTCGAGGAAGCCCTTGTAGAAATGCATCTGGCAAACCGCCGAGGCGCGCAGCAGCGCGGGCGCGCGGATGGTGAGGATGCGGGCCTCGCTGGTGGCTTCGACGGACGAGGTGCGGGCGCCGCGGCCGGCGGTGAATAGCGCCATCTCGCCGAAGCAGTCGCCGGGCGACAGGGTGTTGAGGAGATGCCCCTGCTTGAGCACCCGCAGCCGGCCTTCGACGAGGACGCAGAAGTAGTTGCCCGGCTCGCCCTCTTTCATCACGACGGTGCCGACGTCGAGGCTGCGCCATTCGGACAGGCGGACGATCTCCCAGATCTCCACGTCGCTGAACTCGCGGAAGAAGTGGAAGGCGCGCAGACGCTCGAACTTCTCGCTCTCGGGCAGATCGGTGCGGTCGGGGGCGAGCTTGCGGTTGCGGTAGGCCTGGGCGAGGTCGTGGGAGAACTCCATCCAGGTGGCGTAGCGCTGGTCGACGTCGCGCTGCATGGCCTTGCACACGATGGCGTCGAGCTCGGGCGGGATCTCGGGGCGCAGGCTCGAGGGCGGCGGCGGGACGTGGTGGACGATCTGGTAGGCCAGGCTGGCGTTGTTGTTGCCTTCGAAGGGGCGCTGCCCGGTGAGCAGCTGGTACATCACGACGCCCAGCGAGTAGATGTCGGTGTGGTGGTCGATGGGCTGCTCGCGCACCTGCTCGGGCGACATGTAGGCCGGCGAGCCCAGGTTGGGGGTCTGGGTGGTCTCGGTGGCGGTGAAGATGGCTGCGCCGAAGTCGGAGATCTTGATGTCCTGGCCGGTGGGGGAGACCAGCAGGATGTTGGCCGGCTTGATGTCGCGGTGGGTCACGCCCTGCAGGTAGGCGTAGTCGAGGGCCCGCGTGCACTTGAAGACGATCTCGACGAGGCGCTCGAAGGACAGCAGGTTGTCGGGCCGCGTGAAGGCTTCGAGGGTGCCGCCGGGGACGTATTCCATCACCACGTAGGCGTCGTTGTCCTCGATCACGGCGTCGTGGATCTGGACGATGTGCGGGTGCTGGAGCTTGCCGGCGAGGGCGGCCTCGTTGAGCAGCAGGTGGTGATAGAGCGAGGTGTGGTCGGTGATGCGCAGCAGCTCCGGGTGGAGCCGCTTGATCGCCACCTCGCTCTGGGCGAAAGGATCGTAGCCGAGGTAGACGGTGCTGGTCGCGCCTTCACCCAGCACCCGCCTGATTTCGTACTTGCCGATCCTTTCCATGGTGCGTACCTCAGGCCAGGGCTGCCCGGGCCCGGGCGATGGCCGCGCGGACCTGCCCGGGGGCGGTGCCGCCGATGTGCTGGCGGGCGGCGAGGGAGCCTTCGACGGTGAGCACGCGGGCCACGTCGGCTTCGAGCAGCGGCACGGCGCGGGGCACTTCGGCCATCTCGGCCTTGAGCTCGTCGAGGGTGAACTCG
>JAKLLM010000112.1 GCA_023150125.1 Zoogloea sp. | reverse complement strand
GCCGGCCGCCCGGCAAGCGAGCGCCTCGCCGGCCTCGCCCCGCTCCTCGACGACCCGCTGCGCGCGGTGCGCATAAGCGCCGCCCGCGGCCTCGCCGACCTGCCCGACGACGCGCTGGCGCCAGACAGCCGGCCGCTGCGCCGCCAGGGCCTGGCCGACTTCATCGCCGCCCAGCAGGCCATGGCCGACATGCCCGCCGCCCAGGTGAACCTGGCCCTGCTCCACGCCGAAACCGGCGACGCGGCCCGGGCCCACACCCACTTCCGCCGCGCCGTCGCCCAGGACCCGGTGAGCAACGCCTACCGCCTCGCCCTCGCCCGCTTCCTGGTGGCCGGCCGGCAGCCCGCGGAAGCCCGGCAGGTGCTGAAGGACGGCATCGCCGCCTCGGCCCAGCCCGGTGAGCTCCACCTCGCCCTCGGCCTCCTGGCCGGCGAGCAGCGGGAATGGGACGAAGCCCTGGCCGAACTGCGCCGCGCCACCGAGCTGATGCCCGCCAACCCCCAGGCCAGACGCAACCTCGACGCCCTCCAGCGCCGCCTCGGCCAGCCAGCGCGCTGACCGCAGCCCCCTCCGACTTGCGCTGACGCAGGTTCGAGCGAGGCTGGGCCAGGTTGGAGTAGGGACGACCCAGGTCCGAGCGAGGACGGGCCAGGTCGGAGTGAGGACGACCCAGGTCTGAGCGAGGATGAGTCAGGTCCAGGCGAACTTGCTCGTCCCCGCCCGGCGCAGGTTCTGCTCAGCTGGCGGCGTCCCGCAACACCCGCGCAAAATTCATCGCCGCCTCGGTTGTCGCGCCGAGGAAGAGCTCCGGCTCGATCAGCTCGGCCTCCATCAGCGCCGGGGCGCCGGCGAACTCCACCAGGTCGATGCGTGCGTAGGTGGTGGGCGCCGGGGTGCGGGCCAGCACTGCGTCGGCCACGGCGAGCTCGGCCGCGGTGGGCTGATGCGGGTGCACCGTGCCGCCGTACATGTCCTGCACCCGAAAATCCCCCGCGGCGGGCTGCTTGCGGATGGCGTGGGAGAAATGCCCGCCGAAATACACCAGCGACACCTCGCCGGCCTCGGCCACGCTGGCCACGAAGGGCTGCACCATCACGTCGCCGTCGGCCACCAGGCTGTCCAGGTGGGCCAGGCAGGCCGGGTCGGAGGCCATCGCCCGCAGCGCGCCGATGGCGCCGATCGAGACCGCCGGCTTGACCACCACCTCGCCCCAGCCGCGGGCCGCCAGCTGGGCGCGGCCGTCGGCGCAGCCCTTGTCGAGCCAAAGGGTGGGCACGGTGGGGATGCCCTCGGCGGCCAGCTGCCGCAGGTACTGCTTGTGGCAGTTCCAGTCGATGACGGCCAAGGGATTGACGAAGCGGGTGAGCCGGCTGGTGGCCTCGGCCCAGGCCAGGAACTCGGGCAGGCGGCGGAAGTAGTCCCACGGCGTGCGCACCACCACCAGCGGCCAGGCGGCCCAGTCGACGGGGGCGCTCCAGGGCACGACGTCGGCGTTGACTCCGAGCTGCGCGAGCGCGGCGACCAGGTGGTGGGTCTCCGGGTCGGGCTTGGCCATCTCGGCGCCGGTGACGAGGACGATGCGGGGGCTGGCTGGCATGGGGCGATCCTTGGCTGCGGGTGCGTGACGGGAGGCCGGCATTCTAGCGGGCCGGGCCGGCTGCGTGCCGCCTAGGGCTTACCCCAGCCTTCCCCCGGCGCACGGCCGCCAGCGCCGACGCCCCTGCGGGATCCCCCCTGCAGCACGCCACGGGCGGCGGGGGCCGATGGCGGGATGGCCGCGCCCCCGAGCCCCGCCTCAGCGCCACACGCCGGGCCGCGGGGTGAAGCTGTCGAGCACCCGGATGTAGCTCTGGCGCGCCAGGGCGCTGGCGTCGCGCAGATTGGCCTGGCACATGCTGCCCTTCAGCTGGGCGACCGATTCGTACTCGCGCTCGATCATCCAGGTCTTCATGTCGTTGAGGATCTGGCTGAGCCGGCCGGGGCCGTGTTCGAGCAGGGCCGAGGCGAGGTGCACCACGTCGGCGCCGGCCAGCAGCAGCTTGAGGGCTTCGTCGGCGCCATACACGCCGCCGGTGGCGGCCAGGGTCATGCGGGTGTGGGCGCGCAGGATGGCGATCCAGCGGATGCGCAGCAGGGCCTCCTCAGGGCTGGAGAGCTGGAGCTGCTCGACCATCTCGAGCTCCTGGAGGTCGATGTCCGGCTGGAAGAAGCGGTTGAACAGGCTCACCCCGTCGGCGCCGACGGCCTCGAGGCGCTTGACGAAATGCGGCAGCGACGAGAAGAAGGGCGGCAGCTTCATGACCACCGGCACGCTCACCGTGCGCTTGAGCTCGGCCAGCAGCGCCACGTAGCGGGCCTCGACGGCGTCGCCGCTCTCGGAGGGGTCGGCGGCCACGTGATAGACGTTGAGCTCGAGGGCGTCGGCGCCGGCCTCCTGCAGCTCCTTGCCGAGGTCGACCCAGCCGGACGGCGTGACGCCGTTGAGGCTGGCGATGACCGGGATGGACAGGCGCGCCTTGAGCCGGCGCAGGTGGTCGAGGTAGCGGTCGAGGGCGCCTTCGTAGTGGCCGTGGTCGGGCAGGAAGCCGGCCGATTCGCCGTCGTGGAGTTCGGCGTGGAGCAGGAAGCGGTCGGCCATCGCGTCTTCGGCGATCAGCTCTTCCTCGTAGAGCGAGTGCAGCACCAGGGCTGCGGCGCCGGCGTCCTCGAGGCGCAGCGCGGTGTCGAGCTGCTTGGAGAGCGGCGAGGACGAAGGCACCAGCGGGTTCTTGAGCTTGAGCCCCAGGTAGTCGGTGGACAGGTCGATCATGTCAGGCTCCTGATTTCGGGGTGTCGGCGTGGGCGGCGGCGAGCGCCTGGTAGGCCTTGTAGCGCTGGTCGGCCTCGGCCTGGGCGGCGGCGGCGAGGCGCTCGGCGGCCTCGGGGTGGCTGCGGGCGAGCATCGCGAAGCGGGTCTCGCTGTCCATGAAGGCCTTGATCGGCTGGCTCGGCGGGGCCGAATCGAGCTTGAAGGGGTTGGCGCCGCTGTCGGCCAGCCGCGGGTCGAAGCGGAACAGCGGCCAGTGGCCGGTCTTGACTGCCATCTCCTGCTGGCGCTGGTTGTAGAGCATGTCGACGCCGTGGGCGATGCACGGGCTGTAGGCGACGATCAGCGAGGGGCCGTCGTGGCTCTCGGCCTCGTGGAAGGCCCTGAGGGTATGCACGTCCTTGGCGCCGTAGGCCACCGTGGCCACATACACGTGGCCGTAGTCGGAGGCGATGCGGGCCAGGTCTTTCTTGGCGGTGGTCTTGCCGCCGGCCGAGAACTTGGCCACCGCGCCCACCGGGGTGGCCTTGGAGGTCTGGCCGCCGGTGTTGGAATACACCTCGGTGTCGAGCACCAGGATGTTCACGTCGTAGGACAGGGCCAGCACGTGGTCGAGGCCGCCGTAGCCGATGTCGTAGGCCCAGCCGTCGCCGCCGATGATCCACACCGAGCGGCGGATCAGCCATTCGGCCAGCGAGGCGAGCTCCTGGGCCCGGGCGTGGCGGCTGCCGGCGAGCTTCTGCAGCAGCAGCGCGACCCGCTCGCGCTGGGCGCGGATGCCGGTTTCGGCGCGCTGATCGGCGCTGACGAGGGCGGTGGCGAAGTCGGCGCCGATCTCGTCACTCATCTCCTTGACCAGGGTCTGGGCGTAGCGCATCAGCTGGTCGGCGGCGAGGCGCATGCCCAGGCCGAACTCGGCGTTGTCCTCGAACAGCGAGTTGGACCACGCCGGGCCGCGGCCGGCGCCATTGACGGTGTAGGGCGTCGAGGGCAGGTTGGCGCCGTAGATCGACGAGCAGCCGGTGGCGTTGGCGACCAGCATGCGGTCGCCGAAGAGCTGGGTGGCGAGGCGGATGTAGGGCGTCTCGCCACAACCCGCGCAGGCACCGGAGAACTCGAACAGCGGGTCGAGCAGCATCGCGCCGGGGATGGTGCCGTGCTTGAGCAGGCCGCGGTCGAAGTCGGGCAGCTGCAGGAAGAAGTCGAAGTTGTCGCGCTCCTGCTCGCGCACCGGGGCCAGCGGGATCATGTTGACGGCGCGGCGGCTGACGTTGCTCTTGTCGTGGATCGGGCAGGCCTCGACGCAGTCGCCGCAGCCGGTGCAGTCCTCGGGCGCCACCTGGTAGCTGATGCGGGTGCCGGCCGGGAAGTCCTTGCTCTTGGCGGGTACGTGCTTGAAGGTGACGGGCGCCTCGGCCACCGCGTCGGCCGGGAAGGCGCGGGCGCGGATCGCCGAGTGCGGGCACACGAACACGCACTTGCCGCACTGGGTGCACAGGTCGGAGACCCACTCGGGGATCTCCAGCGCGATGTTGCGCTTTTCAAACTTGGCGGTGCCGGTGGGGAAGCTGCCATCGACGGGCATCGCCGACACCGGCAGGCGGTTGCCCTCGCCGCGGTAGATCGGCAGGGTGAAGTCGCGCACGAAGTCGGGCAGGCCTTCCGGGGCGTTCAGCTGGATCGGCGCGGCACCCGTGGCTTCACCGACCACCGCCTCGTGCAGGTTGGCGAGGGTCATCTCGATGGCGCGGTGGTTGAGGTCGGCCAGGCGCTTGCTCTTCCTGCCATAGGTCTTGTCGACGGCCTTCTTGATCGCGGCGACGGCCTCATCGTGGGGCAGGATGCCGGAGATCGCGAAGAAGCAGGTCTGCATGATGGTGTTGATGCGCCGCCCCATGCCTGCGTCCTGGGCCACGCGGTAGGCGTCGATCACCCACAGCTTGAGGCCGCGCTCGCGGATGCCGGCCTGCATCTTGGCGGGCAGGCTGGCCCACACGGCATCGGCCGGCTCGGGCGTGTTGAGCAGGAAGACCCCGCCCGGCGCGGCGTGGGCGAGCAGGTCGTAGCGCTCGACGAACACCGTCTGGTGGCAGGCCACGAAGCCGGCCATGCCCTCCTCCACGAGGTAGCTCGAGCGAATCGGCGCCTCGCCGAAGCGCAGGTGCGACACGGTGACGGCGCCGGACTTCTTCGAGTCGTACACGAAGTAGCCCTGGGCCTGCAGCGCGGTGGATTCGCCGACAATCTTGATCGAGTTCTTGTTGGCCGACACGGTGCCGTCGGCGCCGAGGCCCCAGAACACCGCGTGCTGCAGCGCCCTGGAGGCGTCGCTGCGGAAACCCGCGTCCCAATCCAGCGACAGGTGGGTGATGTCGTCGACGATGCCCACCGTGAAGCCGCGCTTCGGCTTGTCGGCGGCGAGCTCGTCGAACACTGCCTTGACCATGCCCGGCGTGAACTCCTTGCTGGCCAGGCCATAGCGCCCGCCGGTGATGCGCGGCATGGGGCGGCGGCCGTCGGCGGCGGCTTCGGCGAAGGCGGTGAGGACGTCCTTGTAGAGGGGCTCGCCGTCGGCGCCGGGCTCCTTGCAGCGGTCGAGCACGGCGATGGCCCTGGCGCTGGCCGGGATCGCCGCCAGCAGCCGCTCGCCGGCAAAGGGGCGGAACAGGCGCAGCTTGAGCAGGCCGACCTTCTCGCCGCGGGCGCAGAGGTGCTCGACAGTCTCTTCCACCGTCTCGGCGGCGGAGCCCATCACCACGATCACCCGCTCGGCGTCGGGCGCACCGACGTAATCGAAGAGCCTGTATTGGCGGCCGGTGAGCGCGCCGAAGCGGTCCATGGCCTGCTGCACGAGATCCGGGAAAGCGTCGTAGTACGGGTTGCTGCGCTCCCGCGACTGGAAGAACACATCGGGGTTCTGGGCCGTGCCGCGCAGCACCGGGTGCTCGGGCGACAGGGCGCGTGCGCGGTGGGCCGCCACCAGGTGGTCGTCGATCATCGCGCGCACGGTGTCGGGCTCGACGGCGACGATCTTGGCGACCTCGTGGGAGGTGCGGAAGCCGTCGAAGAAGTGGATCACCGGGATGCGCCCGGCCAGCGTGGCGGCCTGGGCGATCAGCGCCATGTCCTGGGCCTCCTGCACCGAGTTGCTGGCCAAGAGCGCGCAGCCGGTGGCGCGGCAGGCCATCACGTCGGAGTGGTCGCCGAAGATCGACAGGGCGTGGGTGGCCAGCGCCCGCGCCGCCACGTGGAGCACGAAGGGCGTCAGCTCCCCGGCCATCTTGTAGAGGTTGGGCACGAACAGCAGCAGGCCCTGGCTGGCGGTGAAGCTGGTGGCCAGCGCCCCCGAGGTGAGCGCCCCGTGCAGCGCGCCGGCGGCACCGCCCTCGGACTGCATCTCGATGATCGTGGGGACCACGCCCCACAGGTTGGGCTTGCCCTGGGCGGCCCATTCGTCGGCCCATTCGCCCATGTTGGACGAGGGCGTGATCGGATAGATGGCAATCACCTCGCTGCCGAGGTAGGCCATCCGGGCGGCGGCTTCGTTGCCGTCGAGGTTGAGGTACGTCGTCATTGGGACCCCCTGCTGGGACGGTCGGCAGCCTGGCCACGGACACGGATCGGTCTGGCCCTGCCTGTTGGAATCGGGAACGGTGGGCGCGAACCCCCGGTGGGGTCGTCCCGAAGCGGGCATCCGTGCGGGTAACGGAGAGGCGCTGCTGCAGGGCAGCGAAAAGCGGCCGCCGGCGACCCCGCCGGGCTCAGGCAGGCCCGCGGCTGCGGGGCTGCACCACCTGGTCTACACCGCCCCGGCAGGGGCGGACGGGCACGACGGCATTCGTTTTTCATGATGACACCGCCCCTGTGCGGGCGTGTGCGCTGCAACAACGGAATTCATCATACGACCACGGCGAAGGGCCGGAATTTGACTTATCGCAAGCCTTGATACCGCAGCGACGCGGATTTGCCGTGCTGCAGCAAACTTTCCACAGCCTGGGGCTGTCGGCGCGCTTCGCCGGTCGCGTGCTATGGTTTGAAGATGATGGAAACGCCCGCCAAGACCCTGCTCATCGTGTATCACTCATGGACCGGCTCGACCGAGCAGATGAGCCGCGCCGTGCTGCGCGGCGCCGCCCAGGAGCCGGCCGTCACCACCCGCCTGCTCCACGCCCGCGACGCTGGCCCCGAGGCCTTGCTGGCGGCCGACGGCTACGTTTTTGCGACGCCGGAAAACCTGGCTGCGATCTCGGGGCTGATGAAGGATTTCTTCGACCGCAGCTACTACGCGGCCCTCGACCGGCTCAACGGCCGGCCCTACGCGGCCCTGGTGTGCGCCGGCAGCGACGGCAGCAACGCCGCCCGCCAGATCGCCCGCATCGCCACCGGCTGGCGCCTGCGCGAGATCGCCCCGCCGCTCGTGGTGTGCACCCACGCCCAGACCACCGAGGCGATCCTCGCCCCCAAGGTGGTGCCGGCCGCCGAGCTGGCGCGGGGCGAGGAGCTCGGCGCGGCCTTTGCCACCGGGCTGGCGATGGGGGCCTTCTAGGCCGCCGGCCCGCCTTACGAAGCGGCGGAAGCGGCAGCCGGGCCGAGGATCAGAGCGTCAGCCCCAGTTGCCTGACGGCGGCGGCCACCTCGGGCCGCATCTGCCAGCGCCACTCGTGCTCCTCGCCCTGGCGATCGACACCGGTGGCCAGCGCCATGGTGTAGATCGGCGTGCCGTCCTTGCGGATTTCCAGGGGTGTCGGCAGCGCCTCGAAAAGGTATCTTCCGACGAAGCCGTACTGGAGGTTGGCGGCCCCGTGGCCGTGGTAGCCTGCCGCCCGGGCGAGCTGGGTGGCGGTGATGATGCGCCCGGGCGCATGGAAGTGGGCTTTCAGCATCGCCCGGTGGCCTTCGCTCAGGCGCGGCAGGATGTGCCGGAAGGCCGCCACGTAGGCCTCGACCTTCGGCGGCGGCGCATCGCTGGCGGTGAGTTCGGCCATGCGCTGGTCCACGAAGGCGCGCAGCTTGACGAGATTCTCGTCGATGCCGCCGCCGCTGATTTCGAGGAGTGTCTTCCCACGCTGGATGACGCGACCGCCGAACTCCCCCTTGAAGAAGGCGGAGATCAGGTCGTGATTGCGGTAGGTCTCGTGTTTGCGATTTATAGTCAAGCCTGCAATCCTTTCCGTTTCTCCGGTGCCGGTGGGCACAACTGTTCAACGATAGCCCACCGGGGGCCTGCGGGTGTCGCTATTTTCGGGTGCCCACCCTGCCCGCCCCCGATGAATGAGGTTTCTGTCCGCAGCCTGCTGCCCGATTACCGTGAACAAGCGGCGCCCCGTGTCCGCTGAAAGTTTCGCTCGATGCCCCACAACGTCTCCCTGATCGCCCTCCTCGCCTCCGGTTTCGGGCTGGCCCTCGTGCTGGGCCTGGCCGCGGCGCGCCTGCGCATGCCGCCCCTGGTGGGCTACCTGCTGGCCGGCGTGGTGATCGGGCCGGGCACGCCGGGCTTCGTCGCCGACGTGGAGCTGTCCGGCCAGCTGGCCGAGATCGGGGTGATGTTGCTGATGTTCGGCGTCGGCCTGCATTTTTCGCTGGCCGACCTGCTGGCGGTGCGCAGGATCGCCGTGCCCGGCGCCGTGGTGCAGATCGCCGCAGCCACCCTGATGGGGGGGGCGGTTGCGCTGGGCTGGGGCTGGCCGATCGGCGACGCGATGGTGTTCGGCCTGTCCCTGTCGGTGGCCAGCACGGTGGTGCTGCTGCGGGCCCTGGAGGCACGGGGGCACCTGGAATCCACCAACGGCCGCATCGCGGTGGGCTGGCTGGTGGTGGAAGACCTGGCGATGGTGCTGGTGCTGGTGCTGCTACCCGCGCTGGCGCCGGTGCTGGGCGCCAAGCCCAGCGCCCCGGGGGCCGATTTCAGCGGGCTGGCGCTCACCGTCGGCGTGACGCTGGCCAAGGTGAGCGCCTTCATCGCGCTGATGCTCCTCGGCGGCCGCTGGGCCTTCCCGCGGCTGTTGTGGCTGGTGGCGCGGAGCGGCTCGCGGGAGCTGTTCACGCTGTGCGTGGTGGCCGCCGCAGTGGGCGTGGCCTACGGGGCGGCAGTGCTGTTCGACGTGTCCTTCGCGCTGGGCGCCTTCTTTGCCGGGATGATGATGCGCGAGTCGGAGTTCAGCCACCGGGCGGCGGATGAATCCCTGCCGCTTCGGGAGGCCTTCTCGGTGCTGTTCTTCGTGTCGGTGGGCATGCTCTTCGACCCGACGATCCTGGTCAGCGCGCCGGGCAAGGTGCTGGCGGTTCTGGCGGTGATCCTGGTGGGCAAGACGATCGCCGCGATCGCGCTGGTGCTGGCCTTCCGCTACCCGCTCAACACCGCGCTGACGGTGGGGGCGAGCCTGGCCCAGATCGGCGAGTTCTCCTTCATCCTGGCCGGGCTGGGAGTCAGCCTGGGCCTGCTGACGCCCGAGGGGCAGAGCCTGATCCTGGCCGGCGCGCTGATCTCGATTGCGCTGAACTCGCTGCTGTTCACGGCCATCGAGCCGGCCCAGGCCTGGGCCCGGGCGCATTCGGCGTGGGCCCGCCGGCTCGACCTGCGGGACGACCCGCTGGCCGCGCTGCCGATGTCCACCGACCGCAAGCTGCTCACCGGCCAGGTGGTGCTGGTGGGCTACGGGCAGGTCGGGCAGCACATCGCGGCGGCGCTGGCCGAGCGCCACATCCCGTGCATCGTCGCCGACAGCAACCGGGAG
>JAKLLM010000111.1 GCA_023150125.1 Zoogloea sp. | reverse complement strand
ACGATGCCGAAGGCGATGCGGTACCAGGCAAACGGCACGAAGTCGTGGCTGGAGATGTAGCGCAGCAGCCAGCGCACGCACAGGAAAGCCGAGACGAAGGCCGAGATGAAGCCGACGATCCACATGCCGAGGTCGTCGGCGCTGAGCAGTGCGCGCTCCTTGTACACCTGGTACACCGTGGCGACGCCGAGGGTGGGGATGGCCAGGAAGAACGAGAACTCGGTGGCCGCCTTGCGCGACAGGCCGAACAGCATGCCGCCGATGATCGTCGAGCCCGAGCGCGAGGTGCCGGGGATCAGCGCGAAGGCCTGGGCGATGCCCATCTTGACGGCGTCCATCGGGCGCATCTCGTCGACGGTCTCGATGCGCACGGTGTGGTTCTTGCGCTCGGCCCACAGGATCACGAAGGCGCCGAGGATGAAGGCGGTGGCCACCGGGATCGGCGCAAAAAGGTGGGCCTTGATGGCCTTGCCGAAGGCGAGGCCGAGCACCGCCAGCGGCAGGAAGGCGATGAGCAGGTTGAGCACCAGGCGGTTGGCTTCCCGGTCGCGGCCGAGGCCGGCGAAGGTGCGGGCCAGGCGCTCGCGGTATTCCCACACCACGGCGAGGATGGCGCCGGACTGGATGACGATCTCGAACAGCTTGCCCCGGTCGTCGTTGAAGTTGAGCAGGTCGCCGGCGAGGATCAGGTGGCCCGTGCTGGAGATCGGCAGGAACTCGGTGAGGCCTTCGACCACGCCCAGGATCAGCGCCTTGAGAAGCAGGATGATGTCCATGAATGATTGTTTATGCATTGCAAAAGAAGCCCGCATTATAGCCCCCGTATATTTACAGACTCGTTCCCAAGGCGGGTGGCAGGGCGTGAATCCTTCACATTTCGGCGGTCAAGTCGGCTGACGATGGGCCGTAAATAACGCACACAGATAAAAAACGACGTTTCTCGCGACGCCCCCAAGATGCTCAAGAAGATCCCCGTGTCCCGGCTGCGGCCGGGCATGTTCATTCAGGAATTGTGCGGTGACTGGATGTCCCACCCGTTCTGGCGGGCCCAGTTCAAGCTCAGCGGCGAGGCAGACCTGCGGCGCATCGTCGAGTCGGGCATCCAGCATGTTTATATCGACACCGACCGCGGCCTCGACGATGTCGAGGCGGTGGCCGCCGACGAGGTCAAGGCCAGCGTCGAAGAGGAGATCGTGGCCGCCCTGGGTGCGCCGGACGACACCGTGCTGCGGGTCTCGGTGCGCGAGGAAATGGCCCGCGCCCGCAAGGTGCACGAGCAGGCGCACAAGGTGGTGCGATCGATGATGGGCGACGTGCGCCTCGGCAAGGCCGTGTCCCTCGAGGACGCCGAGCCGGTGGTCGAGGCGATCACCGGCTCGGTGCTGCGCAACAGCGGCGCGCTGCTGGGGCTGATCGGCATCAAGAACAAGGACGACTACACCTTCCTGCATTCGGTGAGCGTGTGCACGCTGATGATCGCCTTCGGGCGCTCCCTCGGCCTTGCCGGTGAGGACCTGCGCCAGGGCGGCATCGGCGGCCTGCTCCACGACATCGGCAAGATGAAGGTGCCCGACGCGGTGCTCAACAAGCCGGGCCGCCTCACCGATGCGGAGTTCGACCTCATCAAGCGCCACCCGGGCGACGGCCATGCGGTGCTGCTGGAAACCCACGGCATCGGCGCGGTGCCCCTCGACATCACCCGCCATCACCACGAGCGCCTCGACGGCAGCGGCTACCCCGACCGCCTGGCTGGCGATGCGATCTCGACGATGGCTCGAATGGCCGCGATCGTCGACGTTTACGATGCGATCACCGCCGACCGCTGCTACCACAAGGGCATGCCCGCCGCCGAGGCCCTGCGCAAGATGTGGGAGTGGAGCAGCGCCCACTTCGACCAGAAGCTGCTCCAGGCCTTCATGCGCTGCGTGGGGATCTACCCGGTGGGCAGCCTGGTGCGGCTCG
The DNA here is from genome assembly GCA_023150125.1 of Zoogloea sp. GTDB lineage: Bacteria > Pseudomonadota > Gammaproteobacteria > Burkholderiales > Rhodocyclaceae > Zoogloea. The sequence continues at coordinate 7,629 of JAKLLM010000111.1, read as the reverse complement.
AGTCGGGCCGCCTGGGTGTTGTGACCGAGCAGAACGAAGGCAGCCTGCTGACGCCGCGGCTGCGGGTGTTCTTCAGCACCAGGTCAAACGGCTACATCAAGCCGGAACTCGTTGACCTGGGGCGCAAGCTCGGCAGCGGCGGTGGCGACCGCATCGTGTCGGCCGAGGTGCCCGAGAAGTGGGGCGTCGACCCCCAGCGCTTCCTGCTTGCGGAGTAGCGTGCGTCAGCTTCGGCTGCGCAGTTGCAGGTTGAGGCTGTCCACCACCGCGCTCCAGTCGGCGTCCTCGGCGATCTCGGCCTTCAGGAAGGCGGCCTGGGCAGGCGTCCAGAAAGCGGCTTCGGCCAGCGGGATGGCGTCGGGCAGCGGGGCATGGGCGGTGATGAAGGCTTCGATCGCGCCCGGTTCATTCGGCAGGCCGAGCTGGGCGAAGAGGTTGGCGAGGGTGTGGATCTGCGATTCCATGGCGCGCTCCTGCGTGACGGTCGGTCTGGGTTGGGCCCGTTTCGATTGGAATAGGTTCCGCTGTCATGGTCCGGCCGGGCTACATCCTGTATATTAGAAAGCTCTAATCAATACAGAAGGAAGCTCAGCCATGTTCCGAATTGCCCTGATCGCCGCGGCCCTCGTCGCCGGTTCTGCCCACGCCCAGGATCTCGACGCCCTCAAGGTCGATACGCGCAAGAACGCCTTGCCGGTGCTGCCAAAGGTGGTCGGCATGATGCAGGAGACGGTCGCCGCCAAGGGGCCGGTGGAGGCGATCCCGGTGTGCAAGGAGAAAGCGCCCGAGCTGCTCAAGGAACAGGCCACCAAGACGGGCTGGCAGATGCGCCGGGTCAGCCTCAAGACCCGCAACCCCGAGCGCGGCACCCCCGATGTATGGGAAGCCCGCCAGCTGGCCGATTTCAACATCCGCGCCGCCAATGGCGAAAAGGTCGAGACGCTCGAGACCGGCGAGGTCGTCACCGAGAACGGCAGGCAGGTGTACCGCTACATCCGCGCCATCCCGGTGGGCGACGTGTGCCTCAAGTGCCACGGCCCCGTCGACAAGGTCGATGCCAGCCTGAAGAGCCAGCTCGCCAAGAGCTACCCCCACGATGCGGCCTTCGGTTACGAAAAGGGCCAGATCCGCGGCGCGCTCACCGTCAAGCGGCCGCTCTGAGCGTCGCCTCCGCCGAGGCTGGCAGGGCGTGGGCCTGCCAGCCTCGGGTTCAGAACGTCCAGCCGTAGCCCAGGTAGGCCAGCGGCTGGATGCGTGTCTCGACGATCGGGCTATCCGCCTGGGCGTTGCCGAGGCGCGTCGCCATCAGGCCGAACAGCACCGAGCCGCGCTGCCCGGCAGGCCACGCACCGTTGATGCCGGCCTGCCACTGGGTGCCCGGACCTGCATGGTAGCTCGGGCGGCCCGGCGCCACTTCGTCGGAGGCCACGCCGAAGTAGTAGTCGTTCATCCGGCGGTCGTTCCAGGTGAGGCCGACCATTCCGTTCAGGCGCAGCGCCGGACCGCGGATCAGCGCGCGGACGAACTGCAGCTGCACGCTGTGGCCCTTCGAGGCGGCACCGGTGTCGAAGCCCCACTGGGCGTTGAGGGTGCCGTAATCGGTCTGCCAGCGCAGGGCGGGGCCGACATCCACCGAGAAATCCCGGTCGTGCATGCCCTTCGTGCGTGTGCTGTCGTCGGCGTCCCAGCCGAAGCGGGCGTCGGCGGCGAGGCCGAAGCGCAGCCGCCGGTCGTCGGAGTCCAGCAGCCAGACGCCGGCCCGCAGGGCGTTGATGTAGAAGCGGTCGGCATAGCTGGCCTGGATGACGGGGAGCACCATCGTGCGCAGTTCGTTCGAGCCGGAGGTGGCGGGCAGGACGCCGATGCCCACGCCGTAGAGATTGCCGGTGCGGGGGATCGCCGTTTCGGTCTGCCTGTCGATGGCCGCGGCGCTCACCGACGAGGTGCCCAGGATCGAAAGTGCAGCAACGAGTGGGAGGGTGAATGGGTGCGAGTTGGTCATGGTTTTCGGGTAACGAGTTGCTTCACGAGTGTCTGAGAGCGCTCCGGGGAGCTGCTTGTTCCCCGCATCTGGGCGGGCCGTTGAAATCGGCCCCTGGTGGGGCGGGCGCCATGGGCCCGCTGTGCTGGCGTCCGGCGGTTTCGGGGGCTCTTCAGAGGGTCATTTTCCATTCGCCTGTCAGGGTTTCTCGTGCTTGTGGAATAATCGCGAGGGCCGCCGCCGGTCCGGCCGGCTGCGGCAGACGGAGTCGGGCCGTTTCATGTCAATCAAGGAAGGGAGTCGTTCAATGCAGATCAAGAAACTCGTGTTCGTCGCGGTTGCCCTGGGCATCGCCGCCGGTGCCAGCGCCCAGGTAAAGCCGGAAGACCAGATCAAGTTCCGCAAGGCCGGCTATGCCTTCATGTCCTGGAACATGGGCAAGATCAAGGCCCAGGTGATCGACAACCCGGGCAGCTTCAACAAGGACCAGGTTGCCGCCGCCGCCAGCCTGATTGCGGCGACCGCCAATTCCGGCATGGGCGCCCTCTATGGCCCGGGTACCGACAAGGATGCGGGTAGCCAGAAGACCCGCGTCAAGCCCGAGTTCTTCAAGGAGCCGGACGAGGTGCGCAAGCTAGCCATGGCTTTCTCGAAGGAAGCCAACGAACTGCAGAAGGTTGCCGCGACCGGCGACGTCGCCGCGATCAAGGCCCAGTTCGGCAAGACGGGCGAGAGCTGCAAGGCCTGCCACGACAAGTTCCGCAAGGACGAGTAAGGGCGGCACCGCACGGCAAGGAGGGCTGCCCGCGGGCAGCCTTCTTCATTTACCAGGCCGGTGCAGCGGCGGGTTCCGGCGGTGGGGGCGGTGGCATCCAGGCACCGCTCGCGACCCAGGCGCTGGCGATGCCCACCGCGATTGCAAAGAGCAGCGCGATCGCGCCACCGCCGGTCGGCGCTTCGACGGGGCGATGGTCGGCCACCTCTTTCTGGCCGCTCAGCATTGCGCCCACCAGCTTCTCGCCCTTGACCCGGGTGTAGAACACGATCGCAGCGATGTGCAGCGCCACCAGCGTGAGCACCAGCCAGAAGCCCTTGCGGTGCAGGCCGGTCATCCAGTCGCTGGTATCCTTGCTGACGAGCCCGTAGAGCGGGCCCTGGAAGGCGATGTCGTCATTGGCGAAGAGCCCGCCGCCGGCCTGCAGGCCGAGCACCGTCAGGAGCCCCAGCACCGACAGGGCTCCGAGCGGATTGTGGCCGAGGCCATGCCAGCCTCCGCGCAGGTAGGCCGCGATGGCTGCCGGGCCGCGCACGAAGCTGCTGAAACGGGAGTGGGTCGACCCGACCAGCCCCCAGGCGAGACGAAAACCGATCAGGCCCGCTATCAGGATGCCGAGCCGACCATGCCAGACCATGAGGTTGCCGCCGACCTGCCCGGTCAGCATGGCGGCGGCCACCGCGACGGCGAGCAGCCAGTGAAACACCCGCAAGGGCAGGTCCCAGACGCGAACGTATGTCATGCGTGCCTCCTCAGGAGCGTTGACCAGCCTGGATTCTCAATTGATTCGATGTACCCGGACAAGCCATGAAGACCATTTCGAAGAGCCTCCTCATCCTCACGCTGCTGGCCGCAACCGGTTCGACCCACGCCTGCAGTCCCGGTAGGGACGACTGGCTGGGCCGCGACAAGGCGGCGCATTTTGGCGCATCCTTTGCCCTGGGGGCGGCCGGATCGCGCCTTACCCGCGAACCCTGGGAGGCTGTCGGCCTGGCGCTGATCCCCGGTGTCGCGAAGGAACTCTATGACGCTGGCCAGGACTGCAACCGCTTCTCGTGGCGGGACATGGGCTGGAACGTCGCCGGGGCCGTGCTCGGCGTTGGCGGCGGATACTGGATGTTCGGGCCGTCGGGGGTGAGCTGGCACACCCCGTTCTGATCGGCCCGGCCCTCAGCTCGGCCGGGGGGCCGGGCTTCGCTGTTCGTTGTGCAGTGCGCCCCGCGCGAGCCCGCCCTGGCCCGGTGCAGGGCGTGCGTTGTTTGGGGATGTCGGTGCGGGAGGGGCGCCGACATGCTTCAGCTCAGGTGCTCATGCCGCCTGCAATGTAGCCGGACAGCTGGTCGATGGTGGCCTGCTGCTGTTCCATCACCGACTTGACCGCGTCGCCGATGCTGATGATGCCGGCAATGGCGCCACCGCTCACCACGGGCAGGTGGCGGACGTGGTTGTTGGTCATGATGTTCATGCAGTCGTCCACGCTGTGGGCGGGGGAGACGGTGAGCACGTTCTGGGTCATCAGGTCGCCGACCTTGGTGTCCTTGGACGCGAGGCCGCGCAGCACGACCTTGCGGGCGTAGTCGCGCTCGGTGAAGATCCCCACGAGACGCGACCCTTCCATGACCAGCACGGCACTGACGTTCTTGTCGGCCATGAGCTGGAGGGCCTGCAGAACGGTGGATTCGGGGGCCACCGAGTAGGTCGAGCCGCCCTTGCTTTGAAGAATTTGTTGGACCGTTGCAGCCATTGTCTCTATCCCTCCTTTTTGTATGTTGTGACCAGACCGGCAACACCACGTCGCCATCCAGGTGAAGTGTATAGCTTCGAGGCTGGATGGCAAGAGTTGGCGCGCTCGGACGGCTTCCCTCCAGCGGGTAACGGGTGCTCTTCCGACTGTGCGTCAGCACGCCGGACTTTTTCCCGTTCGGCAAAACATTCCGTGGATCCAGCACAAGCCCAATTTATGCTTAGCGGAATAATGATGGCCATTCTCATCATTTATTTGTCCTGATGGTGTCGGTAGCCCCGAGGGGGAGGGCGGGCGGCGAGTTCAGGGCAGCTGATTACCCGAGGCCATCCGTCATGAGTGACATTCCTTCATCGTGGTCCCCGCTGTCCGCCCGTGGCGAGAGTTGTCTGGGTTTCCTGCCTGGTGCTTCGTCCATGCGCATCGCGGTCCTCTGCGAGCGGGGCTGTGCGACTGACCTGCGGTCCGACGAGCTCGAACGACGGGGGCATGTCGTCCATCGTTACCGCAAGGAGCTCGAGTTGCTGCGCGACGTGGTGCGTGAGAGCTTCGACGTGCTGCTCCTGGACGACACCCTGCGGGGTTTGCGCTGTCGCAGCCTGGTCCATCGCCTGAAGGCGTTTCCCCGCTTCGATGGCGCCGTCGTGTTCGTCAATTGCGACGACGACGAAGTGCGGCTGGCAGAGGCGCTGGCGGCCGGTGCCGACGATTTCGTGGGCCGTTCGGCCGGCGTCCGCGAGCTCGAGGCGCGCCTCAGGGCGATCCTGCGGCGGCGCTTCATGCGGCTTCACTCGACGCCGGAGGGGCTGCAGTTCGGCGCATACCGTTTCGATCCCGACGGGCGCCTGGCCTATCTCGACGGCTTGCCGATCGGCCTGACCCGCAAGGAGTACGAGCTGGCGCTGTTCCTCTTCGCCAACGAGGGGCGCCTGGTGTCCCGGGGCCACCTGCTCGACATGGTGTGGCGCCGACGGGCCTCGGCCGAATCCCGAACCCTCGACTCCCACGTCAGCCGTGTACGTCGCAACCTGCTGCTCGACCGCAGCCGGGGCTTCGAGCTGGTGGCGGTGTATGGCAGCGGCTATCGGCTCGATCGGTGCGAGGAGGCTGTCTTCACTTCGCCTCCACCCGGCGTCGCCCCGTACGCAGAGGCGTCGGGCCTCTGCGCCCGGGTCTGAATTTGCCGGCGTTCCGGGCAAGGCGTGACTGGTTTGGCACACACGGGGAAAATCGTGCGTCGGAGTGCCTGATTTAGGCCGACCCGTGATTCATTCGGCGCTCCGGGCCCATTTCGACTCCTAAGCTGCAGGTGTGAAAAGCAGTTTAGGAGTCAATCATGGAGGCCTTGATGATCAGCGCTCTGGGTTTGTTCGCGCTTGGTGTCATCGCTTGGGAGGCCTGGCGTGAGCGGGTGCGGGAGTCGAACCGCATCCCCGCCGACTGGCACGCAGCCCTCGGGCGGATCGCCAACGAGCAGGAACTGGGCCATTATCGACACGCGCGCCAGGGCATCCTGCAAGCCTGCCGGAGGATCGAGCACCATCAGGAGAGCGCCCGCTTGGCCAGGTATCTGCACGTGCGCCTCGCCAGCCTGCTGGCAAAAGATCCGATCTACACCGAGGTTGTCCGGACGATCCGCTCTGCCTGTGCCGAGGAGCCGGCGGTGAGCGAGGTTGTGCTGTGCCTGACGCTGGGTGATTACCTGGTCGAGGATATCCGCCAGTGCATGGCGATCGCCGAGAGCTTCGGCCAGATCCGGCGTCGTGAAGCCGGTGCGGATTCCCTGGTGATCCCCCGTCCGACGCCGTCGATGTAGCGCCCCTGCGCCAGGGGCTGCCCAATGAAGAACGCCCGCTTTGCCGCGGGCGTTCTTCATTGGGGTTTCAGATCTCGAGGTTGTCGATCAGGCGGGTGGTGCCGAGCCTGGCCGCGGCGAGCACGACCAGCGCCTCGTCGCCCGCTGGCGGCTGGAGGTCGCTGCGGCGGCGCACCGTGACGTAGTCGGGGTGCCAGCCGTGGGCGGCGAGCTCGGCCATGGCCTCGGTCTCGAGGCGCAGGAAGTCGCGCTCGCCGGCCTGAACGCGGTGGCGGATGCGCACCAGCTGGCGGTTGAGGCGCGGCGCCTCGGCCCGCTCGGTGGCGCTCAGGTAGCCGTTGCGCGACGACAGCGCGAGGCCGTCGGCCGCGCGGATGGTTTCGCCGGGGACGATCTGGATGGGCAGCGCCAGCTCGCGCACCATGTTGGAGAGCACCATCAGCTGCTGGTAGTCCTTCTTGCCGAACAGGGCCACCTGCGGCTGGACGATGTTGAACAGCTTCAGAACCACCGTCGCCACGCCGCCGAAATGGCCGGCCCGTACGGCGCCCTCGAGGATGTCGGTGTGAGCCGGGTCGGGGATCACGTGGTAGCGCTGGGGCGTGGGGTACATCTCCCTCTCGTCGGGTGCGAAGAGGTGATCGACACCCGCGGCGGAGAGGTGCGCGCAGTCGTTCTCGAAGGTGCGCGGGTATTTGTCGAAGTCTTCCCGCGGGCCGAACTGCAGGCGGTTCACGAAGATGCTGGCGACCACCACGTCGGCGTGCTGGCGGGCCTGGCGCATCAGGTCGAGGTGGCCGTCGTGGAGATTACCCATGGTGGGCACGAAGGCGACGCGGTTGGCGCCGGCAAGGGCGGCGCGCAGGCCGGCGATGGTCGGGTGGATCTGCATGGCGGTTTTCAGTAGCTGTGTTCGGGGCCGGGGAAGCGGCTTTCGCGCACATCGGTGACGTAGCGAGTGACGGCTTCGTCGATGCTGGCGGCGCCTTCCATGAAGTTCTTGGCGAAGCGCGGGCGCTTGCCGGGGAAGACGCCGATGAGGTCGTGCAGCACCAGCACCTGGCCGTGGCAATCGACGCCGGCACCGATGCCGATGGTGGCCATCGTGGTGAGGCTGGCGCTGACTTCGGCGGCGAGGGGGGCGGGGACCATTTCCATCACCATCAGCGACGCGCCGGCCTGCTCGAGGGCGAGGGCGTCGGCCTTGAGGGTGGCGGCACCTTCGTCGCTGCGGCCCTGGACACGATAGCCGCCGAGCTGGTGCACGGCCTGGGGTGTGAGGCCGATGTGGGCGCACACGGGCACGCCCCGCT